>NZ_JAFCTX010000022.1:0-80020 GCF_049896245.1 Cypionkella sp. TWP1-2-1b2
TGCGAAGCTCCATAGGATGTGATTTGCCCATCTCGATCCCCTATATCTGGAAAGATCAGGGAATCAGAAACCGTCCAAGATGGGAAGCCTGAATCATATGAACGGCGACTTGCTCTAACCGTATGGTTTTGCCCAAAACTGCTTGTCTGCTTAACAATTCGGCTGTGGGAGCGTGCTTTTGCTACGCAACAACTTTCCAAGTCAGCAACATCTTGGGTGCACAAGCTAATGGGGCAGACCAGCCCGGCACAAGTTTGTCGCCAAATGGTCTCTGTCCGTGTCCAATTTGTAAGGAGTGCGCCCCGCCCAATAAGCTGCCGTCGATTGGGGTTCCAGAGAGAGTAATTCTGTGGTGACTTTAAGCGCTTCATCGCCCTGACCCAGAGCGGCATAACTTGCTGCCAAGTACACCAGCATTGACGGTGTCTTAAGAGACCGTATGCCTTGAAATGTGCGGATTGCGTCTTCATACTGCCGAGCGTCGAAATAAATCTGACCAAGCTGATCAGCATAATACTCGGGGTAGTGTGGATTGATCCGCATGCCCTTCAGCGCGTAGACAATCCCTTCGTCAGCCCGCCCCGCATAACTGCAAAACGCAGCCATATCTGTCAAAATGTCAGCGTCGTTCGGATTCAATTCGACCGCACGAAGCATGCGGCTAATTGTCAGATCGTGCTTAAGTTCGAGAAGTGCGCATCCGGCGATTGCCCAATGGGCCCAAGCTTCTGATTCATCGGCCCAGATCGCCCGGTTAGCTGCGTCCTGGCTTTTCTTGAGAGTGTCAGCTTCGTCATCCGTCCAACCGAAGAAGAGCCTCATCAGATAGGCCCAAGCCAGTTTGGCATGAGCTTTGGCGTATCGGGGGTTTAGCTGGATCGCTAGTTTGAAGTGATTGATCGACGCCGAGATCGAGTCTTCCGTAAATTTGTTCACCTCCTGCATGCCCTGCACGAAGTGATCGAAGGCAGTGAAGCTGGTGGGACCCGCATCGCTTGATCGTTCGCTTGCAGACTTGCGCAATCGGCCGCCGTAGGTTGTGGCCAGAGTACCTACGATTGTCTGGGTGATCTCGTCCATGACCCCAAAGATATCATCCACTTGCCGATCATAGCGTTCTGCCCAGAGGTGCTTTCCGGTCACCCCCTCGATCAGCTGCGCGGTGATCCTGATACGGTCTGCGGTTTTCTGGATGCTGCCTTCCAGCACATAGTTCACACCGAGGTCTCTGCGGATGTCCTGGACTCGTGTCGCCTTACCCTTGTAGGCAAAGCTTGAATTCCGCGCGATCACCGAAATATCTCGAAAGCGCGATAAATCAGTGATGATGTTTTCCGCAATCCCGTCTCCGATATATCCGTGCTCTGGAACGGCACTCATGTTGTCGAAGGGCAGCACCGCAATCGACAGGACGACTTCCTCAGGCTTAGCCTTCATACCTGTGTGCAGCCGTGCGCCACCGCGAAAGACGCGAAAGATTCTTACGGGTTCCGAGATGTTTTTAAGTTGCACAGGCCCAAGGTCTTCGGCACCAAACTCCAGCTTACCACGAACGGCGTCATATACGTTGGCAGCGATACACAGTTCCCCTATCCGAGCGAGGGACTCAAGACGAGCCGCCACATTCACGCCTTCGCCGAAGATGTCATCCCCATCAATGATCAAGTCACCGAGGTTGATGCCAATGCGTAGGGTGATGCAGTGATCCCCAGAGTCAGTTTCATTCACATGCGAGAGAAAATCCTGAACGCGCAGCGCACATTCCACGGCATCAACTGCGCTCTGGAATTCAATGAGAACACCATCGCCCATGAACTTGATGATCCGGCCCGCGTGTTCTGCGACCAGCGGCGTCAACACGTTTGCCCAAAAATTCTTTACTGCTTGGACAGTTCCCTTCTCGTCGGCTCCAACCATCAGGCTGTAGCCCACGATATCCGCCACCAGTACGGCCGAAAGTCTACGCTGGACGCGGGTCTCATTCATCGGTTGACACCACTCAAACCTATGCTTTTGGCTTTTATCCCAAAAGCCGGGTTCCGTCCAATGATCTATGGCCAACTGTCGGCGACCCGATGAGCCGTCAGTCAAGGTACCAAGGGGGGTTCGGCTGCTGGCATTGTTAGCTACACTGTTGCTTTGACAGAACTCACGCGCTCCTGTCTCTGACCAAAATGGCCGCTAGCGCCGCGTCAGTTTGCCGATGATCAGGGCGCAGGCCCCAGCCAAGAGGCTTAACGCGAGGCCAATGCGGGCGGCTTCGGCCATGCCGCCGCCGGGCAAAGCGGTGTCAAGGGCGAGGACCGGGACGGTGAAGCCGAGGCCGAGCAGCATGGCGATCAGCAGCAGCTCCCGCAGGCCGATACCTTGCGGCAGGGTGCGGCGGGTTATTTTTGCCGCCAGCCAGCACCCGAGCAGGAAGCCAAAGGGTTTGCCGATCCAGAACGCGGCGAGGGTGGTGATTGTGGTGGGGGCAAGGGCCGACAGATCAATGCCGCCTCGGGTCAGGCCGAACAGGAACAACACCAGCGCCAAGGGTCGCACCAACAGGTGGGCGAGGCGGTTGAGCGGGTCTTGCAAGAAATTCTCGGCCTCGGCGAAGAAGCCGAAAGAGCGGTCGGCGTGCGGGATGGCGGGGATCACCGGCAGCAGGCCAAGCGCCGGGGGCAGGCCCGCACAGGCGACGCCGATGAAAGAGATCGCTCCGGCCAAGATATAGGGCCAAAGCATCAGGCCGCGGCGGCGCGCGGTCTCAGACGCGTTGGGGTTCGGGCGGCGGCCATACAATGCCCAGACGCCAAGGCTGGCGAGCAGCGGCAGCGCAAGCCAGCCCAAGCGGAACAGACCACCGCTGGGATAGGACAGGCCCAACACCAGCAAGCCGAGAAAATCGCAGGCGATGGTGACCAGCAGCAGCACATGCAGCGCCGGGTGATTTGGCCCGAACACCCGGCGGCCCAAGACGTAGCCGAGCACCACATCAGAGCCGAGCGGGACTTGCCAGCCGATGGCAAGGCTGGATTCGGCGGCGGTCTCGATCAGCGCGCCGGTGAGTATCCAGACAAGGGCTGCACCCAATGTCGCTCCGATCACACCGCCAAGCGGCACCAGAGATTGCGGGCCAGACAGCGCGCCACGCTCTAAAATCAAGGCCTCCCACAATTCCTTACCGACGAAGAACATGAACAACGCCATCAGCCCGTGCGAGGTGAGCGAGGCGGGGGTCAGGGCCGGGCTTTGCAGCGACCATTGCGTCAGCCACGCGGGCAGCATTTCGGTGACACCTGAAGGGGCGTGCAGATCGGTGATGCGTCCTTCGACGAAATCATAGTAACTTGCGGCATCCAGGTTAAGCCAAAGCGTGGCGGCAAGGATGCCAAGGCAAAGGGCCAAGGCGAAATGGCGCACGAAGGGCGAGACACGATACATAGCGGGATTCCGGGGAGGCGCGCGGTTTATCCCTCACTATCTGGGGGGCAGCGGCGTCACAATCAGGATTTGGCGGAAGTCTGCAAGTGTTGCTGTGCTGTTGCGGTGCGGCGTTTGTAGCAGTAGCGATGGCAAAACGGAGGATGTGATGCAAAGTCTCGATCAGGCTTATGGCGCGATGCAGACGGGGGATGCGGCGGCGGGGTTGCAGTTTTACCGGCTGCTGGCGGATGCGACGTTGTTTTTGCTGCTGGAGCGCGAGGCTTCAGGCGAGCGGGTGGACCCTAAGGTGTTCGATCTGCCGGATGGGCCGGTGCTGTTGGCGTATGATTCCGAGGAACGGTTGGCGGTGATGGGGGGCGGGCAGTCGGTTGCAGGCCTGCCCTATGCGGCGCTGCCGGGGCGGTTGATCGCGCAGCAGATGCTGGGGCAGGGGCTGTCTTTGGGGCTGAACTTTGGCACTGGCGCTGCGTCCGAAGTGCTGTTGCCGCCGGAAGCCTTGCGCTGGCTGTGCGAGATGTTGGAGGCAGCTCCGGTCGAGGTCGAGGCAACACCTGCGCAGTTTTTCGCACCGAAGGGTCTGCCAGAATCGTTGAGCGATGCTTTGAGGTTTACGCTTGGCGGGGCGGCTGGGTTGGCGCAGGCGGCACTGCTGGTGGGGGTGCGCTATAGGGACGGGCGGCTGGGGCATATATTGGCGGTGATAGATGCGGCTCCGCGCGCAGAGGAGGCTTTGGCGCGGGCGTTGTCAGAGGCTTTGGTGTTTTCCGGGCTGGAGGCGGGGGAGTTGGATGTAACGTTTTTGGCATCCAGCGATGCGGCAGTGGTCGAGCTTGCCCGGGTCGCGGTGGTGTTTGAGGTGCCGGAACTGGTGGTGGAGGATACGATAGAGCGCGCGGCGCCGGGGATGGATGGCAAGCCGCCGCGCTTGCGATGAAGGCTGGGGGTTTCACACCCCCAGACCCCTGTGGGATATTTGAGCAGAGAGGATGACCATTTTAGTCAAATTGTTCGGAGTGAATATGGGGTAACTTAATACCGCATATCGCAAATCATTGAAAACGTATAATTTTATATTCGTTCTGCCGCTTGACGCTGCGCACTGGTTCAGCGATAAACCGCTATCCGAAATGCGAGAGGTGACTCTCGCCCTCTCTCTTATGGGTTCAAGATGAAAACCTTCTCCGCTACGCCTGCGGACATTGACAAGAAATGGATCCTGATCGACGCCGAAGGCATCGTTCTGGGCCGTCTTGCAACGATCGTGGCTTCTATCCTGCGCGGCAAAAACAAGCCGACCTTCACCCCCCACATGGACATGGGTGATAATGTTATAGTCATCAACGCGGACAAAATCCAGATGACTGGCAACAAGCGCAACGACAAGATCTACTACTGGCACACCGGCCATCCGGGCGGCATCAAGCAGCGCACCGCCAAGCAAGTCTTGGAAGGTGCGCATCCCGAGCGCGTCGTGGTCAAAGCTGTTGAGCGTATGATCACCCGCAACCGTCTGGGCCGCGTTCAGATGACCAACCTGCGCGTTTACGCGTCGGCTGAGCATCCGCATGAGGCGCAACAGCCCACCGTTCTCGATGTTGCATCGCTGAACCCGAAGAACACCCGGAGCGCATAAATCATGTCCGAAATCAAATCTCTCGACGATCTGAAATCGGCCGTTGGTGCGGCTTCCCCGGCTGCTCCTTTGGCTATCGTGCGCGTCGCTGTGCGTGACAAGCTGGGCCGCTCTTATGCGACCGGCAAGCGGAAAAACGCGGTTGCGCGCGTCTGGATCAAACCGGGCTCGGGCAAAGTGGTTGTGAACGGCAAAGAGATGGCGGTTTATTTCGCGCGTCCGGTGCTGCAAATGATCCTGCGTCAGCCGTTCACGGTTGCTGGTGTCGAAGGCCAATTCGACGTGATGGCCACGGTGGCGGGCGGTGGTCTTTCCGGCCAGGCTGGTGCTGTTAAGCATGGCGTCTCGAAAGCCTTGCAGCTTTATGAGCCCGCTTTGCGTGGCGCTTTGAAAGCCGCTGGCTTCCTGACCCGCGACAGCCGCGTGGTGGAACGTAAGAAATACGGCAAGGCGAAAGCCCGTAAGTCGTTCCAGTTCTCGAAGCGTTAAGTTTCCCCTCTGGGATTTGGCAAAAGGCCCGTGGTGTTCCACGGGCCTTTTGTTTTGGGTTGCTTTGACCCATAGATTTCACCGCAAAAGTCTTCCCCGCTGGGAATGACTTGTGTTTGTGCGTCTCTCTAAGACCCATTTCCACAATATGTTGTGGTTCTATGCGGATTGGCCACGCCTTGGCTTGGATCAAAGCCGTAAAAAAAACGGGCCGGAATAACCGGCCCGAGGTTGGGGAACAGCGAGAATGGGTCAGGCGCGCCAGAACGGCTTTTCGGCCTCAAGTTCCGCGTGGTCTTCAGAAAGGCCAATGTCGCGCAGTATATGTTTCGGCATCTGTGCCAACTGCTTTCGGGTGCGATAGCGCAATTCCCATGCCGCGACGGTCAGCGCGAGCGAGACTGCGATGCGCGAAATTGGCGGCAGGGCTTGAGCATTCAGAGCGAGGGCTTGGTTATACGACATTTGCTTCATCCGATTGTATTGATACAAGATGCAGTTGCCTGCTATGATTGATACAATGCCAGCCGGCGAATCGCCAGAGGAACATTGTTATGCATACAATCTGGGTGCCCGATCTCGCCGGCGATGAAGGGCCGAAGTATCTGTCGCTGGCGCGGGCGTTGCGAGACGCGATCCGCACCGCGACCTTACCGCAAGGCACACAATTACCGACCGTGCGCGATCTGGCCTACCGCTTGTCTGTGACGCCGGGGACGGTCAGCCGGGCCTATCAGATTGCGACGCAGGAAGGTCTGCTGGAGGCGACGGTGGGTCGCGGCACTTTTGTGGCAGCGCGTAAACCGAGGCTGGGGCCGACGCAACCCTTGTTCACCGATCGCGATCCGGGGGTGGACGAGGGCCGGGTTGATCTGCGCTCACCGCAACTGCCGGATGTTGGACAGGTGGCGATTTTTGGTGATATTCTGCGCAAGGTTTCCCTGAGCGTCGGCACGGAATGGCTTGATTATACACATCAAAGTGGTGAGGCCCCGCTGCGTGAAGCGGTGGTGGGCTGGCTGGCCAACCGGGTGCTGGGGCCGATTGGCGAAGATGATGTGATGCTGACGCATGGCGGGCAAAGCGGCATCGGACTGATTCTGGATTGCTGTTTGCGCGGCGACCGTCCGGTGGTGCTGATCGAGGATCTGGCTTATCCGGGCTTTCGCTATGCCGCGCGTGCGGCGCGGGCCGAGGTGATCGGCATTGAACTGGATGATGAAGGTATCCGCCCGGATGCGCTGGAAGCCGCCTGCAAACGTTATGGCGCGCAAGTTTTGTGTCTGACGCCAAGCGCACAAAACCCGACCACCGCGCGGATGAGCCCCGAACGTATGTCCCAGATTGTATCCATCGCGCGGCGCTATGATCTGCAAATCATCGAGGATGAGTGCTATTTCTATTCCGGCGCGCCCGACCCGGCCTTGCGGGCTTTGGCTCCCGAGCGGGTTTGGTATGCGGGGTCACTGTCGAAATCGGTGTCGGCGGCGCTGCGGTTTGGCTATGTGATTTGCCCGAGCGGCATGGGGCCAACCGGGCGGCTGGCGGCGCAGCACGCGTTTTTTGCGCTATCAAAGCCGCTGGCCGAGTTTGCGCTGGAATTGTTCAACTCGGGGGCTGCGCATACGATCCGCGCAAAGGTTGAGGCAGAGTTTTCTGAACGTTTGCAAATGGTTGTCAACCGTTTGGGCGCGTTTGATCTGTCTTGGCAAAAGGGTATCCCGTTTGCATGGTTGCGGCTGCCGCAAGGCTGGCGGTGTTATACGTTCACCCGGATGGCGGAAGAACAGGGGGTGTTGCTGCGTGCCGCCGACCAATATGCGATGAGCAATGGGCGGGCCCCCAATGCGGTGCGTCTGGCGATTGCGGGGGGTATCCCGCGGCAGCAGCTTGACGCTGGCCTCGCGGCGTTGGGATACATGCTGCCGCGGCCGCCGAACGATATGGCAGTTTGATTGTGTGACTTTCTGGACTCGGCTCGCACACAATCCTTTTGGCAGGAATTGACCGAAAGGCGGTCGGTGCGCAAGATTCCAACCTTAGAACAGGTTAGCCAGACCCATAAAAGAAAGGCCCGAAAATGGGACTTCAAACCACGTTTCACGCGCCGGGAGCGGGCGCGGATTTTCTGGGCATGCGCAAGTCGCGCACCGGCCTGACCGAGATTGTCTATGATGACGGCGCCAAGCAGCGGCTGGTCTGGCGGGTGTCGGATGGCGCGGGCGATCAGGGGATCTCGGATGCGTTACAGGCCGCGGTGGGCGCGCAAAGAGTGCTCGCCCGTCTGTACGACGAGCTTAAAAAGCGGGCGATTGAGATCGAGCGGATCTGAATTCATCCTGTTTTCCTTGCGCGATGGTCCCTTGGCGGCAATGATCGGTCAAGATTTGCGATCAGATAAGTCTTGCGCGGTTTCGCAGGATCGGCTTAATTTGATCAAAAGACGCAAAGCTGTGCCAGCCAAGGCGCAACAGGGGGGTTGGGATGCAATCGAAACCAAAGGTGCGCTTCAGGGGATCTGAGGCCGCCAACGGGCTGTTGATGATCAGCCCCACCGCGATTTACGCGATCTTGCTGCTGGCGGCCCCGTTGGGGATGATCTTGGTCTACAGCTTCATGACCGACGGATATTTGCAGATTATCCCGCATTTTCAACTGTGTAACTACTTTGGTGAATGTCATTCCATGAAGGAGGTTAACGGCGTTCTGACCGAGTCGCAGACTTATAAGGGGGTTTGGTCGGACCCGCTGGCGTTGACGCTGATGTGGCGGTCGCTGATGATTTCGATGCTGGTGACGGCGGTGACGGTGCTGCTGGCGTTTCCGGTGGCCTATTACGTCAGCTTTTACGTCAGCCCGTCGAGAAAGTCGTTGTGGCTGTTTTTGATCACCATTCCGTTTTGGACCAGCTATCTGATCCGGGTGTTCTTGTGGAAGGTGATTTTGGGCACCGGTGGGCCGATCAACTTTGGGCTGCTGGAACTTGGCCTGATCCAAGAGCCCATCACCTGGCTTTTGTACAACGTCAATTCGGTGGTGATCACCCTTGCGCATGCCTATGCGCCGTTTGCGATCCTGCCGATTTTCGTCTCATTGGAGAAGATCGACCGCTCGTTCCTTGAGGCAGGGCGTGATCTGGGCGAAAGTCCGTTCATGACGTTCTGGCGGGTGACCTTGCCGTTGGCGATGCCGGGGGTGATTTCCTCGGTGCTGATCGTGTTCATTCCGACCATTGGCGATTATGTGACACCGAGTTTGGTTGGCGGACCAGAGGGTAAGATGGTCGCCAATCTGGTCGAGCTGAATTACAAAAAGCTGGACAATTACCCGCTTGGATCGGCATTGGCGGTGTCGTCGATGGCGCTCGTGATGGCGGTGAGCCTGATATTTTTGTTCCTGAACAGGCGATTCTTGCGGGGGAACAAGCGATGAAGGGCGGTTGGTTTCGTGGCTATACGATCTTCTATCTGATCTTTCTTTACGCGCCGATCGTGCTGCTGCCGATCTTTGCGTTCAACAATGCCACCACGATCGCCTTTCCGCTGAACGGCTTCACCACGATCTGGTTTAGCAAGCTGTGGGATGATCCGGCGCTGCATCATGCGCTGAAAAACTCGCTGATCATCGGCTGTAGTGCCGCGGTGATCTCGACCTGCCTGGGGATTTTCGCCTCGCGCGCCTCAAGCCGCTACGCGTTCCCGTTCAAAACGCCGCTGATGGGGCTGATCATGTTGCCGTTGGTGATGCCGGATATCATTCTGGCGGTGGCATTGCTGACGGTTCTGTTGGGGATCGGGATGCCGCTGTCGTTGTTCACGGTGATCTTAGGGCATGTGCTGGTCTGCACGCCGTTTTCCATCGCAATCTTATCGGCGGCGTTTCAATCCTTGGATCAATCGCTGGAGGAGGCCGCTTATGATCTGGGCGAAACCCCGATTTCGGCGTTCCGCTTGGTGATCCTGCCGCTGGTGCTGCCGGGGATTATCTCGTCCTTGCTGATCACCTTCACCATCAGCCTTGATGAATTCATCATGGCGTTCTTTCTGGCGGGCAATGAAAACACTCTGCCGGTCTATATCTTTGGCCAGTTCCGCTTTCCGCAGAACGTGCCAGTCATTCTGGCTTTGGGGACGATCCTTGTCTGTCTGTCCATCGCCTTGCTTGCAACCGCAGAATATTTCCGCCGCCGTGGCCTCGCCAAAACCGGTGGTAAGGATACTGGAGGCTTCCTGTGACGTCTGAAACATCAACCGCTGCCGATCAGACGATGATCGAGTTCAAAGACGTGCATAAATATTATGGCGATTATCACGCCCTGCGCGGCATCACTGCGACGATCAAAGCGGGCGAGTTTTTCAGCCTGCTCGGGCCGTCTGGCTGTGGGAAAACCACGCTGTTGCGCACCATTGCCGGGTTTGAGGGGATATCCTCGGGCGTCGTGATGATTGACGGCAAGGATATGGCCAATGTGCCAGCCAATGTACGGCCGACCAATATGGTGTTCCAAAGCTACGCGATTTTCCCGCATCTGACGGTGGAGCAGAACGTCGGCTTTGGTCTGCGCAAAGATCCGCGCTCGGCTGCGGATAAAGCCAAGGCGGTGGCGGAAGCGCTAGAGATGGTCGGCCTGAAAGGCTACGGCGCGCGGGCGGCGCATGCGCTTTCGGGCGGGCAGCGGCAGCGGGTGGCTTTGGCACGGGCGTTGATCCTGAAACCGAAGGTGTTGCTGCTGGATGAGCCGCTGTCTGCGCTGGACAAAAAGATGCGCGAGCAGATGCAGATGGAGCTGATCAAGCTGCAACGTCAGGTTGGCATCACCTTTATTCTGGTGACGCATGATCAGGAAGAAGCCTTGGTGATGTCCGACCGGATTGCGGTGATGTTTGAGGGTGAGATCGCGCAACTGGCCGATCCTGAAACGTTGTACAGGCGTCCGAACAGCCGGAAAGTGGCTGATTTCATTGGCACGATGAACTTCCTGCCCGCCGATATTCTGTCGGAAGTGGATGGCAAGGTGGAGGTTGAGGCCAAGGGTTTTGGCAGGCTTACGCTGGATGCCGAACAGGTTTCAGTCGCACCGGGCAGCTCAAGCGCCTCAATCGGGTTCCGGCCCGAGACGCTGACCATCCTGTTTGATGGCCAGACTGCAACCGACCGCGAAAGTAAGGCCGAGGTGGTCGAGGTCGTTTACTACGGCGACATGACCTATTACGACATCAAGCTGGAAGGCACCACCGAGCCGATGCGGCTGTCGATGCGCAACGTGTTCGGGCGGCCTGTGCTGGACATCGGCACGCAAACCCGCGTGGCATGGTCGCCGGGGGCGCTGGTGCTGTTCCGCTAGTTCGGCCTAAATCAGTACCCGTTGGTGGCTGAGGAGCGCGCCGCGCGGGAGTATTTTGGCCAAGATGAAACGGGCAGTCAGTTGTCGGGCCGCAACAGCCCCAGCCCGCGCAGATAGATTCCGATGCCTGCTTCCAGCAGATCTTCGGGCGGAAACGGGCTTTTGGCCCCCGGTGCGCCGCGCATATAGAGTTCAACCACACCATGGCTCAGCGCCCAGATATGCGCCGAGAACATCGTCGAGGGCGGGCGTTTGTTTGCGGGCAGGTGTTGCGACAGTTTTTCGGCGGCTTGTTCCAGCACGGCGCGGGCTTTTTGCGCGACAATGGCCAGATCGGGATGCGCTTGCAGGCTGAGGCCGGATTCAAACATCGCCATGTAATGGCCGGGATATTTGCGCGCGAAAGCCAGATAGGCACGGCCCGTGGCCTCAAATGCGGCCAGCGCGGTGGGCTGGCCGTTGTTATAAGCAAACTCCATCAATGCCGCGAAAATGTCATAGCCTTGGCGGGCGACTTCGGCGATCAGATCATCGCGGCCAGCGAAATGGCGGTAGACGGCGGCGGGGGTGACATCGGCGGCTTTCGCGGCCTCGGACAAAGTAAACCCGGTCGGGCCTTGATCGGCGATCAGCTCTAGCGCTGCCTCAACCAAGGCCTGCCGCAGATTGCCGTGATGGTAGCCTCGTTTCACCCTTTTGGCCTTTTCTTCGGCCCACCGCAGATTTTCTCATCAATCTTGCCGATTACATTCAGGTCTTTGCCTTTGAAATCCAGCGCCAGCAGGATGTTCTGGATCGCGCAAATCCGGGTGCGCAGTTTGTCATCCGACAAGATCACCGTCCAAGGCGCGTATTTGAAATCGCTTTGGGCAAAGGTTTCATCAATCGCAGTGCTGTATTCCTGCCATTTCGCCAAGCCATCAATGTCGATCTGGCTGAGTTTCCACTGCTTCAGCGGGTCTTGCTCGCGGTCCAGAAAGCGCTGCAACTGCTCGGCTTGGCCAACTTCCAGCCAGAGCTTGACCAGCACAATCCCCTCATCCACCAACATCCGTTCAAATTCAGGCAGTTGCCGGAAGAACTTCGCGCGCTGCTCGGGGGTACAAAAGCCGAAGACATGTTCGACAATCCCGCGATTGTACCAAGAGCGGTCAAAGAAAGCGATTTCCCCCGCCGCAGGCAGCCAATCGACATAGCGCTGGAAATACCATTGTGCGGCCTCACGCTCGGTCGGCTTTGGCAGCGCGACGATGCCCGCGACGCGGGGATTGAGGTTCAGATAGGCAGCAGAGATCGCCCCGCCTTTGCCCGCAGCATCGCGGCCCTCAAACACCACCACCATGCGTTTTCCCGTGGCTTTGATGTCAGCGGCCATCCGCACCAGTTGGACCTGAAGGGCGTCCATGTGCGTTTTGTAGTCAGTTTTCTTCATCTCTTGGCGGTAGGGGTAATCCTTCCACAGGATTTCATCGTTGCTCGCCTTTTCGATGGTCTTGCGCACCTCTTTCGGGGCGGCTTCTTTGAGATAGCGGCTGATCGCGCCGTCAAAGGGCAGGTCCATGGTATCCTCCGGTTGGCTTTCATCCACTATGGCGATTGTGGGCTTGCGCGCAATCCAGAGCGTTCGGCGGCGCGTTCAATCGCCGCAAGCGTTTCGGCGCGGTGGCTGTAATGCGGCATGTGGCCTGCACCCGCAATGACCGTCAGATGCGCGTTGGGCAGGCGGGCGGCGAAGGGTTCGGAATGGATGTTGATCGGCACGATGGTGTCGGCAGTGCCGTGGATCATCTCAATCGGCAGGGTAAGCTGGGGATAGAGCGGTTCTTGCGCCACGATTTCTGCGCGCAGATCATTCACCTGCGCGAAGTTGGCGCGTAGGGCCGTGCGGCGCATGGTTAATTTCGCAGCGATGGCCTTGGCATAGCCGGGCGGCACCGGATCGGGTGCGAAGATGGCAGCGATGGTGGTGTCGAGATAGCTGTCGGGGGTGTAGGCTGCGGCCAGTGGCGGGATCAGGGCAGAGCCTATGGTGCTGTCGCTGAGCCGGTAGAAGATATCCAGCGCGCCGGGCCATGGCAAGGAGGGGGCCGAGATTAGCACCAAGGCACGGGGTTTTATTGGGGCATAAAGCGCCCAGGCGAGGGTGACAGAACCGCCATAGCTTTGGCCGACGATGATCGGGTCTTTGATGCCAAGCTGTGCTGCGGCGGCGGACAGATGCAGGGCTTGACCGCGCAGGGATTGATCAGGGATCGGGTCTGACCAGCCGAGGCCGGGGCGGTCAAAGGCAATGACGCGGTAGGTTTTTTCAAGGTCGGCGGCCAGTGCCATGGTCATATCGCGGGCATTGCCTGAAGCACCATGGATCAGGATCAGATCGGGGCCTTGGCCTGTGACATAGACATGCACCCGCAGCCCGTTGACGACTAGAAACTGGCCTTCAGCCGGGAATTCGGCCAAGATTGCGGCCTCACGCGACTGCGCACGCCACAGGGTTACACCTGCGACACCGCCTAGAAGGGCAGCGGTTATCAACAGCTTAGCGGCCAATTTCTGCCATCTCATACGGGGTGCCCTGATAAATCTCGTTGATCCAGTTGCCGTAAAGCAAATGCGCGTGACTACGCCAGCGGTTCAACGGAGGTAGGGCGGGATTGTCATTCGGGTAGTAATTATCCGGCACATTGATCGGGGTGCCAGCGGCGATATCGCGGTCATATTCCTGCTTCAGCGTGTCGCTGTCATATTCAAAATGGTTGAAGATATAGAGCGCGCGATGCGCCGGGTCTTCGACCAGACAGGCACCGACCTGATCGCTGCCCAGAAGGGTGCGCAGGCCGGGAGCTGCGTCAATCTCGGGCTGTTTCATCTCGGTCCAACGGCTGACGGGAATGACAAATTCATCGGAAAAGCCGCGCAGGAAGGGCGAGGTTGGGGCCAAGTTCATATGCCGGAAACAGCCGAAAGCCTTGTGGTCCAGCATGTGCTTTTTGACGCCGTGGAAATGGTTGATCATCGCCATGCCGCCCCAGCAGACGCCAAAGGTGGAGAACACGTTGGTCTGGGTCCAATCCATCACTTCGCAGAGTTCATCCCAATAGGTGACCTCCTCGAAGGCGAGGTGTTCGATGGGGGCCCCTGTGATGATCAACCCATCGAATTTCTCGGATTTCACCTCTGAAAACGGGCGGTAGAAGGTTTCCATATGCTCGGCGGCGGTGTTTTTCGCCTGATGTTCGGACATGCGGATCAGTTGCAGATCAATCTGCAATGGCGTCGCACCGATCAGCCGGGCGAATTGGTTTTCGGTCTGGATTTTCTTCGGCATCAGGTTCAGCAGACCAATGCGCAAAGGCCGGATTTCCTGCGCCTGCGCCCGTTCCGGCGACATCACCATGACGCCTTCGTTCCGCAGAACGTCAAAGGCGGGCAGGCTGGCGGGCAGGGTGATCGGCATGGGTTTATCCTGATATTGTCGAGAGTTAGGCGTGGTTCTTCGCGCGATCAAGGGCCGTCGCGATCAAGTCATCGAAATCGGCGGGGGTTTTGACCTGCGCCACATCTTCGGCAGTCACCGTGATGCCCCAGCGCGCCATCGCGGCGTAGCGTGGCTGGCGGTGATCGAGCAGGCGGGCGTAGCCAAAGCGCAGGAAGGCGTCGGGGTCAACCTGATCGGCGGATTTTCCTTGTTGAACAAGGTACTCTGCCCATAATTTCATCAAGAAATCCGGGCGGTAATACATCGGCTTGGGGCTGCGATCAAAGCGGCGGGCGAGTTCGGCTTTATGGGCATCGGAGCCTTTGATCCAGACCAGAAGCTGATTGTCCGCCAGTGCCCGCATCACCGGATCATCGGGGTTTTCGGCATCAACCACTTCGCAGATCGAACCTGAGGTGTCGCAGATAAAGTTCTGATAGCCATAGATATTTTCCGCGCGCTCAACAAATCGCGGCACGTCGAGCATCGCCGAGATTTCAGCCTGCGCATGTTCGGCCTGACGGCGCTGATATTCCTCGAACGCAATGCCGCCGCGCGCCGGATCACCCGGTTTGCCGAGATAGGTCGAGAGCGGGGCGAGGTTGTTGAAGGTGATGTTCGAGGCGATATAGACCGAATCCGTCATCAACAATTCGCGCAGCAGCGGCACTTTCATCGCCTCGCGCTTGAAATTGTCGGCGATGAATTCGTTCATGTAGCGGGTGCCGATGCGGTAATCGACCGAGTAGTGAAACCAGCCCCCCGCGCCCGCTTGCCCGGCATCCCGCAGCATGTTCGAGAGATAGGTCTTTCCAAGCCCCGACATGCCAAACAGCAGCACGCGCTTCTGGGCGGCGGCGCGAAAATCTTGTCCTGAGGTATAGATCATCGGGCCCTCCGCTAGCTTTTGGCTTTGTTACAGGCAGGTGCGGGGCGGTGCAAATGAGAAACGGCCCCGCGTTGATGCGCGGGGCCGTTCTGTTGAAAGCCGTAGATCAGAACGTGAAGGCGATCTTCACGCCGACGCCAACCGCATCGTTGTCGGTGAAGTTGGCCCGCGCTACATCCGGCGTGCCGGTTTCTGGTTTTGCATCACCCAGTTTGGTGTAGTTGATGCCTGCGGAGATCTTCATGTTATCTTTGGTGTAAACGCCGGCAATCGTCGCACCGAAAAAGCCATTGGTTGGGGCCAGCGGCGAGACCAGCGGATTGGCCTTGTCTTCATAGGTCAGCGAGAACGCACCAGACCATGTTTCATTGAACTTGCGGCCAATGCCCAAGGTGTAGGTCACGGTGTCTTCCAGATCAATCAGCCCACCGGGGGAAACTGCCGTGAAAGAGTCAGGGTTCAACTTGAACGAAGACCAATCCGCCCAGCGGATCGAGCCAAAAATCAGCGTGTCCTTCGCAACGCCGCTTTGGAAATCAAGGTTGACCGATTGCGGGGTTTTCACTTTGGTTTTGCCCGAACCGAACGGAAACGGCCCGACAGTTTCAACCGTGTCAAAGTCATGCTCAATTTCCGAATTGTAGGTCAGTGCTACCCGCAGCGCGATATCCGGGATCTCATAGGCGGCACCAACCACATAGCCCACCTTGTTGTCAGTGCCCAAATCAACCGAATAGCCGTTTAACCCGCCGTAGGCGAGACCGCGCAGATCAATATGCGCCGAGGCCTGTTGCAGCCGCAGACCGCCATAAACGCTCATCCGGTCGTCAAACTTGTAGCGCAGCAGCCCGGTCAGCGCGGTTGATGAGGCCGTGGCCGTGGTTCCGCCCAGCATGGTCGAGGCAGGGCTGCCGCCATATTCGATGTCCGCTGCGAAGGGGCTGTCGATGATCAGCGCGTAGGACAATTTATCGTTGATATCGGCTTTGAACCCGAGGCTGCCCTGCAAAAAGCTGTCTGCGACGTTGTCGATATTGTTGCCCAGCACGTCACGGCCTTTGACCTTTGGCGTGACAGAGCCAAAGCTAAGCTCAACCGTGCGGCCCTTTTCAAACAGAATGCCAACGTCTTGACCCGAGCGGTCGATGCCCCCCGCCTGTGCCAGCGTCGTGGTCATTGCCAATGCGCCAAGTGCTGTGATGATATGCTTCATGGTTTCCTCCCCGTAACCGATGCTGCATCTTGGCATGTCCCTGCTTTGCCGAGGGTTAATGCGTCTAATGCGATGATTTGTCACGCTTAAGCGGAAGCCTGTGCATCGGTCAATCAATGACGCGGCGTCACGGGGTTGTGATTGGCTCGATGTGGCCTTTGGGACGGATTTCCGCGCGGATGTTCAGCCAAATGCCTGCAAAAATTACCGCAGCGCCAAGGATCACATAGGGGTCAAGCGGTTCGGCATAGATCAGGGCACCCACCACGGCGATCAGCGGCAGGCGCAGGAAATCCAGCGGCATGACGTAAGAGGCGGGCGCGACCTTCAGGGCGGCTGTGATGCAGTAATGCGCGGTGACACCTGCAAGGCCAATGACGCAAAGCCAGGGCAGGGTGGCGGCGGTGGGCAAGTGGAAGATGCCATCGCTGAGTGCGCCCGCAAGACCAAAGAAGAACTGCATCAGCGTCAGCCAGAACAGGATGCACAGGATCGAGATGCCCATGGTGAGCTTTTTGGTGACCACATTGGTGGTGGCAAAGCAGAAGGCAGAGGCCGCTGCCGCCAGCACGCCGGGGTTCAGATGTGCGAGATCCGGGCGGGCCACGATCAGCACGCCGACAAAGCCCAAGGCGGCGGCGATCAGGCGGATTTTGGTCAACCGCTCACCCAGCAGCAGGGCGGCCAACAACACGACCCAGAGCGGCGAGGTGAACTCGATGGCGAAAAGCTGCGCCAAGGGGATCATCGTCAGCGCCCAGAACCACAGGTTTTGCCCGGTGAAATGGATGATATTGCGCAGAGCATGGCCGCCGAGATTGCGGGCGGTGATCTCATGCAGCTTGCCCGTCGCTGCGGCCAATGCCAGCACCAGCACAAAGCCCACAGCCGAGCGCACCGTCATGATCTCAAAGCTGTCGTGACGCGGGCCGATCTGTTTGGCGGCAATCGCCATCGCCGAGAACGCCAGAATCGAGCCGATCATCCAGAGTGCCGCGTGGATCGCAGGGGAGTTTGGGGCGCGCGCTTGGCTCATTGGCTGACCTGTGAGGTCATCGAATGGGGTTGCAGGGTTTCTGAATCCGGTTCGGCCCCGTCCAACCGATCAGCTTTGCGCAGGGCCGGGAACATCCACGCCCAAGTGCCGGTGACAATCATCGTGCCGATGCCGCCGAACACCGCAGCGCCGACCGGGCCAAGAAAGCGCGAGGCCACGCCGGATTCGAACTCGCCGAGCTCATTAGAGCCCGAGATGAACAGCCCCGATACCGACGACACCCGGCCGCGCATGTGATCTGGCGTGACGATCTGCACCAAGGTTTGCCGGACATAGACCGAGATCATATCCGCAGCCCCCAGCACGGCGAGGGCTGCAACCGAGAGATACATATTCTTCGACAACCCGAACACCACGGTTGCCAAGCCAAACGCCCCCACCGCCCAGAACATCCTGATCCCGGCGCGGCGCTTCAGCGGCCAACGGGCGAGCGCCAGTGCCACCAGCACCGCGCCAATCGCCGGGCCCGAGCGCAGGATGCCAAAACCCTCTGGCCCGACATGCAGAATATCGCTGGCAAAAGCGGGCAGCAGGGCTGTCGCCCCGCCCAGCAGCACCGCGAACAGATCGAGCGAGATCGCCCCGAACACGATTTTGTTGTGGAAGGTGTAGGCGAGGCCCTCTTTGATCTGCGCCCATTGGCTGCCCGGTTGCCGTTCGGGCGTGGTGTTGGCGCGCATCAACAGCAGGATCGCCACGCCCGCGACATAGAGCGCCGCCGTGGTGGCATAGGCGGCAGCGGTCGAGATTGCGCACAGCATCCCGCCCAGCCACGGGCCGATGATCACCGCACCCTGCCAGCTGAGCGATTTCAGCGAGATCGCCTGCGGCATATCGGCTTTCGGCACCAGCATTGGCACCAAAGCCGTGGCCGCAGGCGACAGGAAGGCCCGCGCGGCCCCGAACAAAGCGGCGATGGTGAAGATCGCAGTGAAGCCGGGTTCGGGATGCAGGGCCAGCGCCACAAGGCCCAAAACCCCAACGGTTTCGGTCAGGAGTGCCAGCATTACGATCTTGCGCCGCGAGTGGCGATCCGCCAGAGACCCGGCCCATAGGGTCAGCACGAACAGCGGCAGGAATTGGCACAGGCCGACCATGCCGACCAGAAACGCGCTTTCTTCGATGGAGAGCGTAGCGCGGCCAAGGCTGTAAATCTGCCAGCCGATGGTCACGGCCTCAATCTGGGCCGCGATATTCACCAAGGCCATGCCGCCCCAGAACAGGCCGAAATCGCGGTGACGGAACAGGAAGGTTTGAGACAACGCACGCATGGCGCAAGGACTAGCGCTATCAGTGGCGCTTTGCCAGAGGTGGTGTTGCGTGCATTTTTGCGCGGCCGCTCTGCGCTGGACAGCCTTGCTACGCCGCGCTGCGGCATTATATTTAGACAAAGTTCACTTCGGATTGGATCTGCCATGACCGCCCCTACCGCCTTCTCTAACCCGCGCAGCGCGGATCACCCGATCGACGCGCAATTCACCGGCCGTTTCTCGCCACGCGGCTTTACCGCCAAGACCTTGACCGAGGCTGAACTTCTACCGCTGTTTGAGGCTGCGCGTTGGGCGCCTTCTGCCAGCAACAACCAACCGTGGCGCTTTGCGTATGGCCTGCGTGGCGATGCGGCGTTTGCGAAGATCGCCGCGGCCTTGGTGCCGTTCAACCGCTCATGGGCCGAGAAGGCCAGCGCGCTGGTCGTGGTGGCCTCGCGCACAACTGTCGCGAAGGACGGTGCAGAGGTGCCAAATGGTACGCATGCTTTTGACACCGGCACCGCCTGGGGGTATCTGGCTTTGCAGGCGTATCACGCGGGTCTGGTGGCGCATGCGATGGCTGGGTTTGAGGCGGAGATTCTGGCCAAAAACCTGAACCTGCCGGAAGGTTATGTGCTGCATGCCGTGGTCGCGGTCGGTGAGCATGGCGATATCGAAAAACTGCCGGAAGTGCTGCAAGCGCGTGAGGTGCCGAATGATCGTCTGCCCTTTGCGCAGATCGTGGCACATGGCGGGTTTGTGTGACCCATCAACGGGTGCCGTCGCGCGGGGCATCGAGCCCGTTGCGACGGCGCTGCCGGGGATGCGGTCTTCGGCTGTTGCGCGGGGTTTGACGCCGGAGGGGGCCAGCCCCCGCTGCGCTCCCCCGGATTATTTTTGCCAAGATGAAATTGGGTAGAGCGTAGCAGGTTTTGATCGAAACATCCTGATCGAAAAACGCGTTCGAGCCCATGCGGGAGCCAGCGATTTTCGATCCAAGCTTAATCTGACATGTTTTAGAGGCTTTAGTCGCCGACCGCCTCGACGCGGAAATCGCGCAGGATGTTGCGGGTGGCGGTGAACCAGTCGGACGCGCGGGTGCGGGTTTGATGCGCGTTGAAATCGCCTTGGGTGCGGAAGGTTTCCATCACCTCCCACATCATGGGATCGTCGGTCGGGGTGACTTCAAACGACAGGCAGCCCGGTTCAGCGCGGCTGAGGCGGGTGTGTTCGGCGACGTGGGCCTGTACAGCGGCGGCTTCTTCTGCCGTGGCGCAGATCAGATGGCCGCGCAATCTAATCATGGTGCGGGCTAATCATTCGAGTTCAATCGTGCCGGGCGGCTTTGAGGTGATATCATAGAACACCCGGTTGACGCCTTTGACCTCGTTGATGATGCGGGTCATGGTTTCGCCGAGGAAGTCATGGCTGAAGGGATAGGTGTCGGCAGTCATGCCATCGACCGATGTGACCGCGCGCAGGGCCAAAGCGTAGTCATAGGTGCGCCCGTCGCCCATCACGCCGACGGTTTTCATCGGCAGGATGGCGGCGAAGGCTTGCCAGATTTCATCATATAGCCCGTGCTTGCGGATCTGGTCGATATAGACCGCATCGGCTTGGCGCAGGATATCCAGCTTTTCGGTGGTGATTTCACCGGGGCAACGGATGGCGAGGCCAGGGCCGGGGAAGGGGTGGCGGCCGATGAAACTGGCGGGCAGGCCCAACTCACGACCCAAGGCGCGGACTTCATCCTTGAACAGCTCGCGCAGCGGCTCAACAAGTTTCAGGCCCATCTTGGCGGGCAGACCGCCGACATTGTGGTGCGATTTGATGGTGACAGAGGGGCCGCCGGAGAAAGAGACGCTTTCAATCACATCGGGGTAGAGCGTGCCTTGGGCGAGGAATTCTGCGCCCTCAATGCCATTGGCGTATTTCTGGAACACGTCGATGAACAGACCGCCGATGATCTTGCGCTTGGTTTCGGGGTCGGAAACACCTTGGAGTTTGCCTAAGAACAGGTCGGATTCATCGGCATGGATCAGGTTCAGGTTGTAGTTGTCGCGGAACATCGCGACGACTTGTTCGGCTTCGCCCAAGCGCAGCAGGCCATGATCGACGAAGACGCAGGTGAGTTGCTCGCCGATGGCTTCGTGGATCAGGATCGCGGTGACAGAGCTGTCAACGCCGCCCGACAAAGCGCAGATCACCTTTTTGTCGCCGACTTGGGCGCGGATCGCGGCGATCGCTTGCTCGCGGTAAAGCCCCATCGTCCAATCGCCGGTAAAGCCTGCCAGTTTCACGAAATTCTCGTAAAGTTTGGCACCTTTCGGGGTGTGATGCACTTCGGGGTGGAACTGCACGGCGTAGAAGTGGCGGGCAGGGTCGGCGGTGACGGCGAACGGGGCATTGGGCGAGGTGCCGTAGACTTGGAAGCCGGGGGCGATTTTGGAAACGTGATCGCCGTGGCTCATCCAGACTTGTTCGCGGCCATCTGCAAACCAGCCGTCGAGGATCGACAGGCTGTCCTTGGTGGGCGTCACAAATGCGCGGCCAAATTCGGCGGTGCCGTGGCCGTGTTCGACCAAGCCACCGAGTTGCTGCATCATGGTCTGCTGGCCGTAGCAGATGCCCAAAACAGGCACTCCAAATGACCACAAAGCCTCTGGCGCGCGGGGCGATCCGGCGCGCGTCACCGAATCCGGGCCGCCCGACAGGATCACCGCTTTTGGCTCGAAGCTGTTCAGGAACGCGTCATCCACCTTATTATAGGGGTGTATTTCGCAATAAACGTTCAACTCGCGCAGACGGCGCGCAATCAGTTGCGTGACCTGAGAGCCGAAGTCGATGATGAGAAGGCGATCATGTTGTGTCATAGCCTCGGGTAGCTGTTGGGGCGAAGAATCGCAAGATCGGTTGGCGGGATTTTTGTGCAGGCACCGCGGAAATCGGGCCTTTCAGCCTCCCTTGAACCCCCTTGAGGATATTTGCGCACAGAGGATGGGCATAAGTCGCTTACAGGATGGCAACATGTCGGTTTCGTCGCTTATGCGGCGTATTCGGGGGGCGAGGGGCGGGGTGTTCACGGCATAAGCGTAACAAAACAGTGCCGCCTGACGGCTGAGGATGGAGATTGCGATGAGTGACATGGCCGGGACGGAAACGGGCGTTCGGCGCGCGCGCGGCGGCGGTGGGGCAACCCGGCGGGCAGAGCGCACGGCGGTTTCGTTTGAGACCGCAAAATACATCCAGCGCAACATTCCGAACTTTGAAATCCTCAACGAAGAAGCCTTGCAGATCATCGAATACAACGCGGAAACCGTGTTGGAAGAGATCGGCGTCAACTTTATCGAAAACGAAGCGGCGTTGCAGCGCTGGCGCGAAGCGGGGGCCGATGTGCGCGGCGAGCGGGTGCATATACCGCGTGGGCTGGCGCGCAAGCTGTGCTCGACCGCGCCGAAAACCTTCACCCAATACGCCCGCAACCCGGAGCGCAATGTTGAAGTCGGTGGCCGCAATCTGGTGCTGGCCCCGGTCTATGGCCCACCCTTCGTGCGCGATATTGAAGGCGGGCGGCGCTATGCGACACTGGATGATTTCCAGAAATTCGTGAAGCTGGGCTATATGTCGAAATGGTTGCACCATTCGGGTGGCACGGTCTGTGAGCCGACCGATATTGCGGTGAACAAGCGCCATCTGGACATGCTGCGCGCGCATATGGTGCTGTCGGACAAGCCCTATATGGGCTCGGTGACCGAGCCGTCGCGGGCTGAGGATTCGATCGAGATGTCGAAGCTGCTGTTTGGCGCAGATTTTGTCGATCAGAACACGGTGATGACCAGCCTGATCAACATCAACTCGCCGATGACCTTTGACGGCATCATGATGGGGGCATTGGAGGTTTACGCAAGCAACAATCAGGCGAGCATCGTGTCGCCGTTCATCGTTGGTGGGGCGATGGCTCCGGTGACGGTGGCGGGCACGCTGACGCAGGTGTTGGCCGAGATTTTGGCTGGGGTGTCGTATTCTCAGTTGGTCCGGCCCGGATCGCCAGTGATCGCGGGTGCGTTTGTGACCTCGATCGACATGAACTCGGGTGCGCCGACCTTTGGCACACCTGAGGCAGCACATATCACCTATGGCGTTGGGCAGTTGGTGCGGCGATTGGGGCTGCCGTACCGGTCGGGCGGCTCGTTCTGTGGATCAAAGCTGCCGGATGCGCAGGCGGCTTATGAAACCGCGAACAGCCTGAACATGGCGCTGCTGGCCGGGGTGAACTTCATGCTGCACGCGTGTGGTTGGCTGGAGGGTGGTCTGGTCAGCTCTTACGAGAAATTCGTGATGGATGCCGATCAGTTGGGCACCTTGCACCATCTTGCGCAGGGCATCATGATGGACACCAACGGACAGGCGATGGACGCGATCCGCGAGGTTGGCCCCGGTGGCCACTACTTGGGCTGCGAGCATACCCAAGCCAACTTCAAAACCGCGTTCTGGCGCTCTGATCTGTTCGACTACAAGCCGTTTGAGACCTGGGCCGAAGAAGGGGCGCGTGACACGCAGACCTTGGCTGCGGAGCGGGTGAAGAAGATGCTCGGCGACTATGTGGCCCCGGTGATTGACGAGGGCGTGCGCGAGAGCATCGACGATTATGTGGCGCGGAAGAAGGCATCCATGCCAGATGCGTTCATGTGATCGGATAAGCCGATCTTGAAAAGGCCCGCGGCGCTGCGGGCCTTTTGCTATTCGGGTGGCTTGGTCAGATCGCTTTCGGTGCGCGCGGCAGGAGGCGCACCTCGGCGATCAAGGCGATCAACACCTCAATATGGCGCGATACCGAATAGCTGGCCTCGCCGCTGACCCGGATATCCTCCAGCCGTTCTTCCTCGGCCAACAACCGCGTCACGGCGCGTTCAGGCGAGGGGGTGCTATCCACCAAACGCTTCAGATCGCGGTCGCGGCGGTAATCCAGCACGCCACAACGCGCGGCGCGGATCAGCATGCGCGGGCGCTTCAGGGTTTCAAGCAAAGCGCGGAAATCGGTCATTTGGCAAGGCCTCCATAAGTGGTGGAGCCTGCATAGCACGCCACAACTGGGCGTTGCGCAAAGCCGAGTTGCAGCGCGCGGAAGCTTCCGAGATTGTTTAAGATTTATAAACAATTATCGACGAAGGCTCAGAAATTAACGATTGGGTAATCAATGCCTTCCACGCTTGTTAACGTTTCGGCAAGGTTTGATCAGGAAGGCGCTGCGGCGCGGCAAAACAAGATGCAAAGCAATCTCTCTCCCGTCCAAACCCTGCCGGGCTGGCTGCCCGACGCGGTGCGGCTTTATCTGGATCATACCGAAGATGGTCAATCTTATCGGGCTCTTGCGCGACGCGAAGGCCGACATGCCTCGACCGTGATGCGCGCAGTGCGCCGCTATGAGACCCGGCGCGACGATCCTTTGCTGGATGAAGCGCTGGCCGCCCTGACCAGTGCCCCCGCGCCAAACCTGCCTCTGATCAACAAGGATGACAACAGCATGACCGCCCCATTGCGCCCACAGAACATTGTTGCCGATGAAGCGACAATCATCTCAGAGGGCAAACGTATTTTGCGCCGTCTGGTTGAACCGGGCGCGGTGCTGGCCTTCGCGCCGGATATGGAAAAAGCCGTGGTGATGCGCGAGTTTCCCGATGGCCATACCGCACGCACAGCGGTGGTGGAGCGGGTGATCGCGCAGGCTTTCGCGCTGAAGGATTGGATTTCCTGCCGCAAGCCGGGGCGGGTGGCGACCTATGAGATCAGCTCGGTCGGGCGGGCGGCGTTGAAGCGGATGGTCGATGCCGATGCCCGCGCCGGTGGCTTTGCCGAGGCGCAAACCGCGTTTGGCGATCAGCACCGCGCATGGGACAGTCGGACGGTTGCCGAAGATAGCGGCCCGCGCCGCATCCGCTACAATTTGGCCGAAAGTCCGGTGGCGGTACTGGGGCGCAGGCGCGACAAGGACGGCAAGCTGTATCTGGAACCTGAACTGGTGGTGGCCGCCGAACGCTTGCGGGAGGATTTTGAACTGGCACAGATGGGGCCGCGGGTGGCGCAGAACTGGGAGCGGTTTTTGACCGGGGCCGACCGGGGCAGTTTTCGCGCCGAGGCTGGTGTCGCGGAAGGACCGCGCGCTGCCCGCGACCGGGTGGCGGCAGCCCTGCGCGATCTGGGGCCGGGGCTTGGCGATGTGGCGCTGCGGGTGTGTTGCTTTCTGGAAGGCATCGAGACCGCCGAGCAGCGTTTGGGTTGGGCGGCACGCTCGGGCAAAGTGGTGCTGCGGATCGCGTTGCAGCGCTTGCGGCGGCATTTTGATGAGACTTACGGCAAATCGGGGCCGCTGATTGGGTGAGCCGCGCCCCGGCTCTGCCGGGGAAAAACCCTCCAGTGGAGGGTTTTTAGCGGCGAACGGGCGCGCACGCTTGCGCGCCCCGGCGGCTGAACATCTGAGCAGTCACACCTAAGCCCCCAACCCCTTCGCAAGCAATGTCAGCGACACCATGCTTAGCCACACCGAAGCGCCGCGCCGGATCCACAACATCGCCGCGCTTTCGCTGCCCGAGACACCACCCAGCCACGCGCCAAATCCGGCCCATCCCGCCGCCACAGCCACGACCAAAGCCGAAAACAGCACCAGATGGCTGCCGAGATGATCCGGCGCGGGCAGTAAAACCAGCCCAAAAATCAACGCCTTGGGGTTAAGCATGGTGGTGGTGAATACCAAAGGCGCGCTGATGCGCTGCGTGCCGCTCTGCGCGGTTTGCGGCAACCACAGCTTGATCGCAAGCCACGCCACCCATAGCCCCGCCGCAATCGCAACCAAGGCCTGGGCGCGCGGCGCATCGTGTAACACCGTAACGCCAACCAGCGCCAAAGGCACCACCATCAACAGATAGCCCGCCAACTCTGCCAGGATCAGGCGCAACGCAGGCCGCCAGCCGCGCTCGGCTCCGGCCAGAAACAGCAATGTGTTGGTCGGGCCGGGTGTGATCAACAGCACGAGGATGGCGAGGGTGAGGTCTATCATGGTCATCGGCTTCCTTTACGCGGCAAAGCTAGTGCGCCCATGACCCAGATCAACCGCAAACGCAAACGGGCGGCGGTTTCCCGTCGCCCGTTCTATTGTCATCCATCTGCAATCGCAATTTCCGATCAGGCGCGGGTAAAGCCCGCCTTATGCACCAGCCCAGCCAGAGCGCCACCTGCCAAGGGGGCCACGATAAACAGCCACAGCTGCGACAAAGCCGCACCACCCGCAAACAGCGCCGGACCAATCGAGCGCGCCGGGTTCACCGAAACGCCTGTCACATTGATGCCGACCAAATGGATGCCCGCCAGCGTCAGACCAATCGCCAAGCCTGCAAACCCCGCCGTCGATCCGGTTCCGGTTGCACCCAGGATCACGGTCACGAAGATAAAGGTCATCACAAACTCGAACACCAAAGCCGAAGTCACGTTGTATTCGCCCAGATAGCCCGGGCCATAGCCGTTTGATCCCAAAGCCCATTCGCCCATCACAAAGCCAGCTTTGCCGGTGGCAATAAGATACAGCACAGCCGCGCCGATGGTTGCGCCCGCAACCTGCGCCGCCGCATGGCCCACACATTCGGCCACGGTCATGCGGCCAGCAGCCAACATCCCCAGACTGACCGCCGGGTTCAGATGCGCGCCCGAAATCGCGCCAATGCCATAAGCCGCCGCCACAATCGACAGCCCAAAGGCCAGCGAAATCCCGGTCAAGCCAATATCAGCGCCGCCGATCACCGCCGCACCGCAGCCAAAAAGCACCAGAATCGCGGTTCCCAGTGTTTCAGCGAACATCTTTTTATTCATTTTTTGTCCCTTACCCTTGTTATGCTTGCATGGGCCTGCGGCGGGAACGCCGTTGCCAAGCCCTGTCTAGCAGACTATTTGTAAAACCAAGTTGGTTTCAGGGGGAAAAACCGTTGCGCGATCTCAAGCTGCCGGATCAACGTCACCCCGAAAAGGCGCATAAGCCCGACAATGCGCAGCCGAAAAAGCCCGATTGGATTCGCGTGAAAGCGCCAACTTCGGAAGGCTACAAGCGCACGCGGGATATTCTGCGCGAGAAAAAGCTGGTCACCGTCTGCGAAGAAGCCGGTTGCCCGAATGTGGGCGAGTGCTGGTCTCAGGGTCACGCCACCATGATGATCATGGGCGAGATTTGCACGCGCGGCTGTTCGTTCTGCAACATCGCCACGGGTAAGCCGAACAATCTGGATGCGTTCGAGCCCGGCCGCGTCGCCCATGCCGTGGCTGAGTTGGGCCTGAACCATGTGGTAATCACCTCGGTGGACCGCGACGATCTGGACGATGGCGGGGCCGAGCATTTCGCCCAGACCATCCGCGCCATTCGCCACCGCGCGCCCGGCACCACGATTGAAATTCTGACGCCAGATTTTCTGAAATGCCCGCCCTCCGCCTTGGAGAAGGTCGTCGAGGCCCGCCCGGATGTGTTCAACCACAATCTTGAAACCGTCCCCGGCCTTTACCCCACCGTCCGCCCCGGCGCGCGCTATTTCCATTCTTTGCGGCTGTTGCAGAAGGTGAAAGAGCTTGATGCGACTTTGTTCACCAAATCCGGCATCATGGTAGGCTTGGGCGAAGACCGCCAAGGCGTGCATCAGGTGATGGACGACATGCGCGCGGCGGATGTCGATTTCCTGACCATCGGGCAATATCTGCAACCCACGCCGAAACATCACCGGGTGGATCGGTTTGTGACCCCGGATGAGTTCAAAAGCTACGAGCAAACCGCGTTCGGCAAAGGCTTTCTGATGGTGTCGGCCACGCCCTTGACCCGGTCCAGCTATCACGCCGGCGACGATTTCGCCCGGTTGCGCGCGGCGCGTTTGCAGAAACTGGGGCGGGCTTAACCCGCCCCAAAAAGATCAGCTTTCCGGCTGACGATAGGCCTTATGGCAAGCCGAGCACGCGCCGCCCAGTTGCGCCATGCTGGCCTTGATCGCAGCGCTATCCGTCGCCGCCGCCGTTTGCATCATCGCGGCGGCATTGTTCAGATCGGTGATCTTGGCCAGAAAATCATCCTGCTTGGCCCAGATATCCGCCAAAGCGTAACTGTCCGCTGACTTGCCATTCTCTGACCCAATAGGAAACTGCGCCATCGAGATCACCGAGGCAATCGCCGCCACATTCGCCGCCGCTTTGGTCGCGGAAGTCTTGTCATAGGCGACCTCGCCCTTGGCCATGCCGCCCAAAGTGCCCAGATCAGAGGCCATTTGCAGCATCAAGCCGTGCCGGGTTTCCACCGCATCTTTGAACGGGTCTTCTGCATCCTGCGCATAGACGCCAAACGCCGTCAGCGCCGCCATCGTGGTAAAGGCAATAAGACGTTTCTTCATAAGCTACTCCGCTTGCAAAGCGCCGATTGCGGCGCGGGCTGGCCGGAGCAGGGCGCTGCCGGATGCGGGCAGGCTGGCGCAGGCGCGGGGCAGCCGCAAGAGCCGACAGAGGCAGCGCCCGTGCTAAAGGCTTAAGATACACAAAGAGTTTACAGCCGATCCACGCTTATGCCAAAGGCTTACTGCGGCGGCCCGGGGGTGCTGCTTCAGGTCGGCGGCAGGAAAGTTTGATAGTTGGCCTGAAACGCCGGAAGCGCCTCAAGTGCTGCACTCAATCGGTTCAGGTTTGGCAAGCTTGCCGGGTCAATCAACCCCGGATGCGCCTCGGTGACAAAGCACCACGCACAAGCCACAATGATATCGGCATGGCTGATCGGGCCAAACCAATAGGGGCCAGCACGCTCCGCCAGATCGTCCTCCAACGCCGCCAATACCGCGCCGATCTGAATGCGGCAGCGGGCGTCAAAACTGGGCGAGATGGTGGTGTGCATCGCGCGTTCGTAAAACAGGCTGACCGCCTTATCCGCCAGCCCACAGCCCAGGCCCGCCACTTTCAGCACCCGATGCCGCGCGGGCTCGGTGCGCGGAAACAGCGGTTGCTCAACCAGCCCATCCAGATAATCCAAGATAAGATGGCTGTCGATCAGCACAAAGCCGTCGTCCAGAATCAGCGTCGGCACCCGCGTCAGCGGGTTGTAGGCGCGCAAACGGTCCGCATCGCCAAACGACGACCACGGCTGATGCTCGAACGCCATACCATAGAGCGTCAGGGCCACGCCAACCCGGCGCACAAACGGGCTGTCATATTGGCCGATCAGAATCATTCATTTCACCGCTGGCACAAGTTGCAGATAGGCGGCCACCGCCTTGCGATCCGATTCGGGCAGCTTGGCCATATTCTCGACCACATGCGCCATATGGCCGCCAACCGAGTCAAACTCCGGCGTGAAGCCCGAGGTCAGATATTCCACCACATCCGCCTCGCTCCATGTCAGTTTGCCCGGCGTGATGTTCGGGATGCGGCCCTTGCCAGAGGGGTTCGGCGCGCCCGACAGCCAAGCGCTGCGCTGCAAACCGCCCAAAGCGTTGCGCGGGGTGTGACATTCGCCGCAATGCGCCAAAGCTTCGGCAATATAGCGGCCACGGGTTTGCTCAGGCGTCAGATCGCCCGCAATCACCCAATCGGTCCGCTCAAACAGCAGCTTCCAGATCCCCAGAGAACGCCGGATGTTGAACGGAAAGCCGACCTGATGCGGCTTGCTCGGTTCAGCCGAAGCAGGCAGCCCATCCATAAACGCCTTCAAATCCGCCACATCCTGCGGCAGCATCTTGTTATAGGCATTATAGGGCAGGGCAGGGTAAAGATGCTCGCCGTCTTTACCCACCCCCTGCGTCACCGCATTGGCAAATTCCACCAGCGTCCAGCCGCCGATGCCCTGCACCGGATCGGGTGAGATATTGGGGGCGACAAAGCTGCCGAAGGCCGAAGGGAATTGCTGCCCACCCGCCAAAACCAGCTCCTGCGCGCCCTTGGCATCCGCCGCCGCATGGCACGAGGCGCAGCCCGCCGCCCAGAACACCAACTCACCCTTGGCCGCATCGCCCTTCAGCCCGTCATAGAGACCCACATCCACCGAATGTGGTGCAGAAAGCAGTAAAAACCCGCCAAAGCCCAACAATACGACAGCCAAAACGGCAGAGAACAGACGCGACATGGCACTGACCTTCAAGCTGGGTCGGCCAGCTGGTCTGACCAATTCTGCCGCACGTTACACCAGAATACCTGTTTGGAAAGGCCGATTTCTGCGCCGCCTGTCCCTTGGCCAGTTCTAACGCAGCTTGGTCTTGCCATTCACCGTCAGCCAGTCCGGCCAACCCCAGACATGCTCGATCCCGAACAGAATAAGGCACAAAATCCCCACGCCCAGCACCAGCTTCACCCGGCCCATCGACGGCGGACGGCGCGCCCAACGCGCCATACGGATCAGCCAGATCGGATTCATCAATCTGTAAACCGCACTTTGCCGATATAAGGCAGGTTGCGGTTTCGCTGTGCAAAATCAATGCCATAGCCTACGACGAACTCATCGGGGATCTCAAACCCGGTCCAGGTTGCCTTGATATCGACCTCGCGCCGAGTCGGTTTGTCCAGCAACGCACAGACCTCCAACCGATGCGGCTGCCGCGACATCAACAGGTTTTTCATATGATGCAGAGTGAAGCCGGTATCGACGATATCCTCGACCACCAGCACATTCTCGCCCGCAATCTCACCGCGCAGATCCTTCAATATCCGCACCTCGCGGCTGGAATGCATCGCATCGCCGTAAGACGAGGCTTCCAGAAAATCCACCTGCACCGGCAGATCAATTTCGCGCACCAGATCGGCGACGAACACGAACGATCCGCGCAGCAGACCCACCACGATCAGCTTGTCGCAGCCCTTGTAATGTTCGGTAATCTCGCGCGCCAAAGCCTCGACCCGCGCCGCAATCGCCTTGGCCGAAATCAGCTGATCAATGACATAAGGACGCGTCTGCATGGGGACCTCTTGATTTCCGTTGGGTTTCTACTCAATACCTGCGCGCAAGTCACGCGATAGGTTCCCTGTGCCGCATCACTCTGAGTCCAAGCAGCTGCCATATCAAGCCGTACAAATGTACGACCTTGTCGCCGATGTCGCGCGCTACCCCGAATTCCTGCCCTGGACCGCCGCCGCCCGCATCCGCTCGCGCTCGCCCATCGCAGGCGGTGGCGAGGTGATGGAAGCCGATCTGGTGATCAGCTTCAAGGTTTTCCGCGAGAAATTCGGCAGCCGCGTCACTTTGCTTCCGACCGAGTCCAAAATCCTCACCGAATATATCGACGGCCCGTTCAAACATCTGAAATCCATCTGGACCTTCAAAGACACCCCAAACGGTTGCGATGTCTCGTTTGAGGTGGATTTTGAGTTCCGCAACCCAATCCTCGCCGGCCTTATTGGTCTGGTGTTCAACGAAGCGATGACCCGCGTGGTGCGCGCGTTTGAAGTGCGGGCGGCGAAACTCTACGTCGCAACAACCCCCTAAAATTTATCTAAAATTTGTTTCATCTTGGCAAAAATACTCTGGGGGTGTGGGGGCTAGCCCCCGCTCTGCGTCAGCCGCACCGCCATCGCCCGCAGTAATATCGCCAAGGCATGATCCCGCGCTGCCATCCGCACCCGGTCCCGCCCCAAAGCCCCAAACTCCACCGTTTCGACCACCACAGGCTTGCCCTTCACCGCCAGCCCAAAACAAACCCGCCCCTCGGGCTTAAATTCCGACCCGCCCGGCCCGGCAATCCCGGTGGTTGATACCGCAAGATCGGCCTGAGAATGGCGCAAAGCGCCCTCGGCCATCGCCGCCGCCACCGCTTCCGACACCGCGCCAAACTCGGCCAACAAAGCTGGCGAAACGCCCAGCATCTCGGTCTTCGCCTGATTGGAATAGGTGACAAAGCCACGATCAAACATCTCTGACGATCCCGCCACATCGGTCAGCGCCGCCGCGACCATGCCCCCCGTGCAGCTTTCCGCCGTGGCAATCCGGTAGCCCCAATAGCGCGCCAGCCGCAAAAGGTCCGCCGTCATCGTTTACCCCCTCAAGATCAGCGGAATGTGATAGGCCGCAGCCGCCACAATCGAAGCCCCCCCAGCAAACAACCCCGCCCACAGATCGTCAAGCATCACCCCCGCCGGATCATGCCGCCGGTCCGCCCGGCCCACCAGCCACGGCTTCCAGATGTCAAACAACCGGAAGAACAAAAACGCCGCAATCGGGGCAGGGTAGGGCAAAAACCCCTCATGGCCCCGCCCCCAGAACGCCGCCGAGGAAAACAGCAGCGCAATCCACTGGCCCGCCACTTCATCAATCACAAACTCTGACGGATCGGCGGTGGGCGTGTCGCGCAACTCGACGCCAACCGCCCAGAACCCCAAGACGGTGACGGCAATCGTTGCCACCAGCAGCACCGGAAACCCCAGATAACGGTCGATCAACAGCGCCATGATCACCGCGACCAGCGATCCCCATGTCCCCGGCGCAGGCCGCAGCAGCCCCGCGCCAAACCAGATCGCCAGAACCCGCGTCAATCTCATGCCCGCACCAAAGCGCAAGTCGCCATCGCGGCAATACCTTCCTCACGCCCCGTGAAGCCCAGCCGTTCTGAAGTTGTGGCCTTGACCGAAATCCGCTCCACCGCCACCTCCATGATTGCAGCCAAAGCCGCGCGCATCGCCTCGGCATGTGGCCCCACCTTGGGCTTCTCGCAGATCAAAGTCACATCGCAATTCGCCAAGGCAAACCCCTTCGCCCGTGCCAAGCGCATCGCATGGGCGAGGAAAATCTTGCTCGCAGCGCCCTTCCACTGCGGATCAGTGGGCGGGAAATGCCGGCCAATATCGCCCTCGGCCAAAGCGCCATAGATCGAATCTGTCAAAGCGTGCATGCCAACGTCGGCATCGGAATGGCCGAGCAGCGCGCGACCATGCGGCAGCTTCACTCCGCACAGCCACACCCCGTCGCCGTCACAAAACCCATGCACATCAAAGCCATTGCCCACCCGCAGATCCATCTGCCGCCCCTTCAAGATCGCCTCAGCCCGCGCGAAATCGCCGGGATAGGTCAGTTTCAGATTATCCTCGCAGCCTTCAACGATCACCACATCCAAGCCATAGCTGCGCGCCACCGCCACATCATCGGCAGCCTCGCCGGGATGCGCCCGATGCGCCGCCAAAATCGCCTCGAAACGAAAGCCCTGCGGCGTCTGTGCCCGAAACAACCCCTCGCGCGGCACCGTGCCCACCACCAACCCCGCAGCACCGCGCCACAACGCATCCGTCACCGCTAGCGCAGGTGCCGCCCCATCTGCCTGATCGAGTGCCCCGATCACCGAGGCGATCACAGCCCCAGACACCAAAGGCCGCGCGCCGTCATGGATCAACACATGGGCGATCCCGCGCCCCGCCAAAGCTTCCAACGCATTGCGCACCGAAGCCGACCGTGACGCCCCGCCGTCCACAATCAGCACATCCAACCCCAAACTTTCGACCAGTGCGCGATCCTCGGGATGCACCACCAGCACCCGCAGCATGCCCTCAAACGCAGCCACTGCATGCGCCGCCACCGCAAGCCCGCCCAAAAGCTGCCATTGCTTCGGCATGGCCCCCCCGGCACGCAAGCCGCGCCCCGCAGCGGTGATGATCGCAGCTGTTGTCATGCTGTTTCCTTTTCGCTCTATCTAAGCCAGCGGCGTAAGTCTGACAATCTGCCCCAACCAATGCCGAACTGGTCGCGAAATGCAGCACAACAGCCTAATATTTATGCATTGCTTAGAAATAGGGCATAAAGTGGAAGACCAGCCCTTGGCGAACCCCCCGTCCAAGCGCATGTTCCAGCCAAAGGAGCCGCAATGTCCCCCTCTCACGGCGTTCTGTCATTAGGCACACTGTTTCTGCACCCCCCGGTGATTCTGGCACCGATGGCGGGCATCACCGATCTGCCGTTCCGGCGGATGGTGGCGCGCTTTGGCGCGGGCTTGGTGGTGTCTGAGATGATTGCGTCCGAAGAAGTGATGAAAGCGCAGCCCCTTGCACGGGCGCGTGCCGAACTGGGGTTTTCCGAGGCCGCAACTTCGGTGCAGCTTGCAGGTCGCGACCCTTATTGGATGGCCGAAGCCGCCCGCTATGTGCAGGACCAAGGCGCGCAGGTGATCGACATCAACATGGGCTGCCCCGCCAAACGGGTGACGGCTGCGGGCGGCAACGGTGCTTGTGGCTCGGCGCTGATGAAAGAACCCGAACTGGCTTTGGCGCTGATCGAATCGGTGGTCAATGCGGTCACGGTCCCGGTGACGCTGAAAACCCGCCTTGGCTGGGATGATGCCAGCCTAAACGCGCCGCAAATCGCCAGATCCGCCGAAGCGGCAGGGGTGCAGCTGATCACCATCCACGGCCGCACCCGCTGCCAATTCTATAAAGGCCACGCCGATTGGGCCGCGATTGCTGCGGTGAAAGCCGCCGTGTCGGTGCCAGTGATTGCCAATGGCGATATTGTTGATGTGCCGACGGCCAGACAAGCGCTGACGCTCTCGCAAGCCGACGGCGTCATGGTCGGTCGCGGCGCGCAAGGCGCACCTTGGCGGCTGGCCGAGATTGCCCATGCGCTTTATGGCACGCCCGCGCCGCAAATCCCGCAAGGCGCAGACCGCGCCGATCTGGTGATCGAGCACTACGATCATATGCTGGCGTTTTACGGCCCCGACCTTGGCCTGCGCGTCGCCCGCAAACACCTCGGCTGGTATTTGCAATCCGCAGGCATCCAAACCAGCCGCGATGCCATCCTGACCGCCACCACCCCCGCCACCGTCCGCGCCCTGATCCGCGACAGCTTCACCGAACCGCGTGAGGTGGCCGCATGACCCAGTTCAATGGCGCAGCACTTTGGGCGTCTTTGCCGCTGCCCGCCTTGCTGATCGGCCCCACCGGCCTGATCCTTGACGTCAACCCGCCCGCCGAGACCTTCCTGAACGCGTCCTCCAAAAGCCTCGTCGGTCAACCGCTGCTGGACCGTTTGTCGATCGACGCCCCGATGGAAGATGCCCTTGCCCGCGTCCACGCCCACGAATCGCCCTTGTTCATCGCCGAGGCTGACGTGACCACAGGCGAGCGCGCCCCGGTGCAATGCGCGCTGCAAATGGCCCCGCTGCAAGACAGCGCGGGCTGCGTGCTGCTGCTGATCTCGCCGCGTGAGATTGCCGAACGCCTCGGCCGATCTATGCAAGTCACCTCTGCGGCAAAATCCGCCATCGGCATGGCCGAAATGCTGGCGCATGAGATCAAAAACCCGCTCGCAGGTATCTCGGGTGCAGCCCAACTGCTGGCGATGGGGCTTGGCCCGGAAGATTTAGAGCTTACCGACCTGATCGTCGAGGAAACCCGCCGCATCGTCAAACTGCTGGAACAGGTTGAGCAATTCGGCAACCTGCGCCCACCAGCCCGCCGCGCCGTCAACATCCATGACGCGCTGGATCGCGCCCGCCGCTCGGCTCTGGTCGGCTTTGGCGTACATATGAGCATCGTGGAAGATTATGACCCCTCACTGCCAGCGACCTTCGCCGACAATGATCAACTGATGCAAGTCTTCCTGAACTTGTTGAAGAACGCCTCGGAAGCTGCTGGTTCTAAAGGCGGAACCATCCGACTGCATACGTTCTACGACCACAGCTTGCGACGCCGCCGTAAAGACGGTTCCGGCTCCACTCTGCCGCTACAGGTTGAGATCATTGACGACGGCCCCGGCATCCCGCCCGGCATCGCCACCGATGTTTTCGAGCCTTTCGTCTCTGGCCGCGAGAACGGCACCGGCCTTGGTCTCGCCTTGGTCTCAAAAATCATCTCCGACCATGAAGGCTGGATCTCGGTTGATTCCGCCCCCGGTCGCACCGTTTTCCGCATTTCCCTACCGCTCGCACCCCGCGGGCTACCCGAGGAGTCCCACTGATGGATGGCACCATTCTTGTCGCCGATGACGACCGCACCATCCGCACCGTTCTGACCCAGGCGCTGACCCGCGCCGGGTGTAAAGTGCATGCAACCTCCAGCCTGATGACGCTGATGCGCTGGGTTGAAGAGGGCAAAGGCGATCTGGTGATTTCAGACGTGATGATGCCCGACGGCAACGGCCTTGAGGCCCTGCCACGCATAGCGCAACTGCGCCCCGGTCTGCCGGTGATCGTGATTTCGGCGCAGAATACGATCATGACGGCGATCCAAGCCGCCGAGGCCGAGGCATTCGACTATCTGCCCAAACCCTTCGATCTGCCCGATCTGATGAAACGCTCCGCCCGCGCCTTGGACCTCAAACGTCATGCGCCAAAACCCAGCCTGACCCCGCGCGAAATGGGCGACGATCTGCCTTTGGTTGGTCGCACGCCCTCAATGCAGGCCCTCTATCGGCTGGTCGCAAGGGTGATGAACGCCGATCTTCCCGTGCTGATCTCCGGCGAATCCGGCACCGGCAAATCTCTGATCGCCCGCGCCGTTCACGATTTCTCGGACCGTCGCAGCCAGCCTTTTGTGACCGCACAAGCCGCGGATTTGGCCGGCGTAGATGGCATCGCCACGCTTTTGGCCCGCGCCAAAGGTGGCAGCCTTGTGCTGGATGAGGTTTCCGATTTCGACGAAGACGCGCAAGCCCGCCTCGTGCGGATGCTCGACGTGATGGGCGACCACGCGCCGCGCATCATGGCCACAAGCCAAGCCGATCTGGGGCAAAAGATGGAAGCCGGGGTGTTCCGCAAAGACCTGTTCTACCGTCTCGGTGGCGTCACCCTGCAAGTGCCGCCCTTGCGCGAACGTGTCGAAGACATCCCGCTTCTGGCCGAACACTTCCTTGCGCGCGGCGAGCGCGACATGGGCCTGCAACGCCGCCTTTCGCCCGAAGCGATGGCGATTGTCCGCGCCTATCCGTGGCCGGGCAATGTGCGGCAGTTGGAGAATCTGCTGAAACGCCTGCTTGTCACCGCAACCGAGCCGGAGATCTCCAAAATCGAGATTGAGCAGGCTCTCGGTGCCACTCAGCCGGTGCAAATCAGCCGATCCGGTGGCATGGACGGCGAAAAATTGTCGGCCTCAGTGGCGCGACATTTACAGCGCTATTTCGATCTGCACGGCGGCCAACTGCCACCTCCGGGCGTCTACGACCGGATTTTGCGCGAAATGGAGGTGCCTTTGATCGAAATCGCCCTCGACGCCACTGGCGGCAACCAAGCCAAATGTGCCGATCTGTTGGGCATCAACCGCAATACCTTGCGTAAGAAGATCACAGACCTCGATATCCGCGTGACACGGCGGCGTAAGCTGATGTAAAACCGCCACAGGGCAGTGCTTCGCGCGTCATGTGATGCGAAAAGCACATGGCCTGTGGCGGGGACGACACTCCCCGCGCAAAGGGGGATACGTGCAAGGCGCTTACCGCAGTCTGACATGGGCCAAACTGGCGCGCCTGCGCCGGATGCGGCGCGTGCAAAACGGGCTGACCTTTGGGCTGGTGTTCCTTGGCCCGATGCTGGCGGTGGCGACGTTTCTGGCGCTGGGGCCGTTCAATCTGGGCGCGTCGTCGCAAAACCTGCGGCTGATCCTGCTCGCTGATATGGTCTATATCCTAGTGGTGGCAGGGCTGGTGATGGCCCGCGTGATGCGGATGATCGCGGATCGCCGCTCGCAATCCGCAGGCTCTGCGCTGCATTTGCGCCTTACTGGCGTTTTCGCTTTCGTGGCACTGGTGCCGACAATTCTGGTCGCCGTTTTTGCCGTGTTGACCGTGAACATCGGCCTTGAAGGCTGGTTTTCCGACCGCGTCAGCAATGTGGTCTCGGCCTCCTTAACCGCCGCGCAAGCCTATGAAGACGAGCAGACCAAGGCGCTGAAAGACGATGCCTCGGCGCTTGGCGCGTTCCTGAACCTCGCCAAGCAAAAGACCTTTTTCCTGCAAGACGATCAGGTGCGCCCGATCCTGACCCAAGGTCAGGCCGCTATTCAGCGCGGCATGAAAGAGGTCTATCTGATCGACGGCACCGCCACCTTGAAGACCCGAGGCGAGCGATCTTATCTGTTCGATTTTGAACCCCCCAAGCCCGAGGAACTTAGCAAGGCCAAATCCGGCGAAGTGGTGGTGATCCAGGATTGGGCCAACGACGAATTCCGCGCTTTGGTGCATCTCGATGCCTTCGCCGACCGCTACCTTTATGTTTCGCGCAAGGTCGATGGCGGAATTTTGTCACTTTTGGATGAGACCAAGGAAACCGTCCGGCTCTATCAGCAACTGGAATCCGAGCGTGGCAAGATCCTGTTCAACTTTGGCTTGTTGTATCTCGGCTTCGCGCTGATTTTGGTTCTGGCCGCCGTGTGGCTTGGCCTGTGGTTCGCCGAACGCCTCAGCCGTCCGGTCGGGCGCTTGGCCTATGCCGTCGGTCGCGTCAGCCAAGGCGATCTCGATGTGCAGGTGATCGAGGAAGAAGGCGATGATGAAATAGCCACTTTGTCACGCGTTTTCAACCAGATGACGCATCAACTTAAAGGACAGCGCGAAGCACTGTTGGATGGCCATCGCCAAACCGAACAACGCCGCCGGCTGTTCGATTCTGTACTTTCCAACGTCACCGCTGGCGTGATCGGTCTGGATGCCGAGGGCAATATTGATTTCGCCAACCGCGCCGCCGAACGTCTGCTTGAACTCACCGATGGTGCCGCAGAGGTGCCACTCGCTGCCGCCGTCCCGGAATTTGCCGCCCTGTTTGAGCGTCTGCGAGACATTGGCGGCTCCGCAGTGCAAGAAGAAATCCGCCTGACCCGCAAGGGTAAGCTTGAAAGCCTTTTGGTCCGCGTCTCGGTGCGCCGCAGCGAGTCCGGGCGGCTGGAAGGCTATGTCGTGGCCTTTGACGACGTAACCGAACTGGTCTCGGCGCAACGCATGGCGGCTTGGGGCGACGTCGCCCGCCGCATCGCGCATGAGATCAAGAACCCGCTGACGCCGATCCAGCTTTCCGCCGAACGCATCAAACGCAAATTCAGATCGCAAGTGCAAGACCCTGAGGATCTGGATCAGTATACCGAGGTTATTATCCGTCAAACCAATGACTTGCGCCGCATTGTCGATGAGTTTTCCAAATTCGCCCGCATGCCAGAACCGGACAGGCGTGAGACCGATCTGGTGGCCCTGTTGCGCGCTGCCGTGATGTTGCAAGAAAACGGTCAACCCACAGTCAGCTTTCGCCGCACGCTGGTTGAAGGTCCGCTGATGATGGAACTCGACGGCACGATGATCGGGCAGGCGCTGACAAACCTGATTAAGAATGCCGGAGAAGCCATTGAAACCCTGCATGAAAAGTTAAATCCCCAAAATCACAAACCCGAAATCCGCGTCAGCCTGACGGTGGATGAGACCGAAGCCGTGATCCGCATCATGGACAACGGCATTGGTCTTCCGCCCGACCGCGCGCGTCTGTTTGAACCCTATGTCACCACCCGCGAAAAAGGCACTGGCTTGGGTCTGCCTATCGTGAAGAAAATCATTGAAGAACATGGCGGTACGCTGACACTTGAAGATGCGCCCGTCTTTGAAAACAACGCCCACAGCGGAGCGATGGCGGTGATCCACCTGCCACGCGCTCCGCGCAAACGGGGCTTACGCAACACGGGCCAAACCGGCCAGGGGGAAAAATGAGCAATATTCTGATCGTTGACGACGAAAAAGACATCCGCGAACTGATCGGTGATATTCTGAAGGACGAAGGCTATACCATTCGTCTTGCAGCAAATTCTGACGATTGCATGTCTGAAATCAACGCCGAGGCACCCAGCCTGATGATCCTCGATATCTGGCTGAAGGACAGCCGGATGGATGGCATCGACATCCTCAAAACCGTCAAACGCGACAACCCGGATATCCCGATTGTGATCATTTCGGGCCATGGCAATATCGAAATCGCCGTCGCCGCGATCAAGCAGGGCGCCTATGATTTCATCGAAAAGCCGTTCAACATTGATCAGTTGATGGTGGTGGTCAGCCGAGCGATGGAAACCTCACGCCTGCGCCGCGAGAACGCTGATCTGCGGCGGCGCGATGTCAGCTCGTCCGAGATGATTGGATCAAGTCCGTCGTTTAGAACCTTGAAATCACAGCTGGAAAAGGTCACCAAGTCCAATGGCCGCGTGATGCTCGCCGGGCCTGCGGGGGCGGGCAAAGAGATGGCCGCCCGCTTCATCCACTCCAATTCCAACCGCGCGAGCGCGCCCTTCATCTCGGTGTCTTCCGCCACGATTGACGCCGACCGGATGGAGGAAGTGCTGTTTGGCCGCGAAACATCGGATCGTGGTGTCGAAAAAGGTCTGTTGGAACAAGGTCATGGCGGCGTTGTTTACTTTGATGAGGTGGCGGAAATGCCGCTTGGAACGCAATCGAAAATCCTGCGCGTGCTGACCGATCAGCAATTCATGCGGGTCGGAGGCTCTGATAAAATCCGCGTCGACCTGCGGGTGATTTCCTCGACCAGCCGCGATTTGCGCGCCGAAATTGCGGCTGGGCGGTTCCGGCAAGAGTTGTATGATCGACTGAACGTGGTGCCCATCGCCGTGCCGTCCTTGGCAGAGCGCCGCGAGGATATTCCTGAATTAACAACGACTTTCGTCGATATGTTCCACCGCACTCAGGGTCTGCCGCAGCGCAAGCTGACCGAAGAAGCCGAGGCAATGCTGCAGACGATGCAATGGCCCGGCAACATCCGCCAACTGCGCAACGTGATCGAGCGCGTGCTCATCCTGGGCGACGGCACCGGCCCGATTGAGGCGCGCGAATTGCCGGGGCAGGAAGCGCCAACGGATACCGGCGGGCGCATGGTGCTGGGGGGCGCGATGGCGACCCTGCCTTTGCGTGAGGCGCGCGAAGTGTTTGAGCGCGAATACTTGCTGACCCAAATTAACCGTTTTGGCGGCAATATCAGCCGCACGGCCGGGTTTGTTGGCATGGAACGCTCAGCCTTGCACCGCAAGTTGAAGTCTTTGGGCGTGGTCACCACCGGCAAATCCGGCGGGCGCGGCGATGACGCGGACGAAGACTAAGCCCAGTGTTGCAGAAAGAATCCAAATCAGGAACGTCGGCGGCGTTTTTGACGTTTTGCGCTGGAATCTGCCAAAGTTGCGCGACATAGTTAAACATCGGGGCGCGATAGGGCGCGCTTTTCGGTGCGACTGGCGATAAGGATAAGAAAAAATGGCCACAGACAAACAAAATTTGCAAGACGCGTTTCTCAATCACGTGCGGAAATCCAAGGTTCCGGTGACGATTTTCCTGATCAACGGGGTTAAATTGCAAGGTGTCATCACTTGGTTTGACAATTTCTGCGTGTTGCTCCGTCGCGATGGTCAATCGCAGCTGGTCTATAAACATGCGATCTCAACCATCATGCCGGGTGGCCCGGTTAACCTTTATGAAGGTGAAGACTGATCCCTGATCTTCCAGAAGATGACGATTGGCCGTTTGCCGACGGTGGCATCGACGCCTATGAAACGGCAGCGGCTCCGACGCGCGCCTATGTTCTGCACCCCGATCTGAAGTCGGTGAAATCGCGGCGCTTGCCCGAACACGGGCTGGCCGAGGCGGTCAGTCTGGCCGCCGCGTTGCCCGGTTTGGAGGTGTTGGGAGCCGAAGTTGTGCGCCTGCCACGGGTGCAGCCGGGGACTTTGTTCGGCTCGGGCAAGGTCGAGGAACTGAAAGCCATGATGAATGGGCTGGAGATTGACCTTGTCTTGGTCGATGGTCCGGTCACCCCGGTGCAGCAGCGCAATTTGGAAAAAGAATGGGGCGTCAAGCTGTTAGACCGCACTGGTCTGATCCTTGAGATCTTCGCCGACCGCGCGCGCACCCGTGAAGGCGTGCTGCAGGTCGAACTCGCGGCTTTGTCGTACCAACGCACCCGTCTGGTGCGGGCTTGGACACACTTAGAGCGTCAGCGTGGTGGTTTTGGCTTTGTCGGCGGGCCGGGGGAAACCCAGATCGAATCCGACCGTCGCGCGATTGACGATCAGGTCATCCGCCTGAAACGGCAGCTGGACCGCGTTGCCAAGACCCGTGAACTGCACCGTGCCTCGCGCCGCAAAGTGCCGTTCCCGCTGGTGGCTTTGGTGGGTTACACCAACGCTGGAAAATCGACTTTGTTTAACCATATGACCGGGGCCGAGGTTTTGGCCAAGGACATGCTGTTTGCCACTTTGGACCCGACCATGCGCGGGGTGGTGCTGCCGTCAGGTCGCAAAGTGATTGCCTCGGATACCGTGGGTTTCATCTCTGAGCTGCCAACCCAACTCGTCGCCGCCTTCCGTGCCACGTTGGAGGAGGTGCTGGAAGCCGATTTGATCCTGCATGTGCGCGACATCAGCCATACCGAATCCGCCGAACAGGCTGCCGATGTGGGGGATATTCTGACATCACTGGGCGTCAACAAAGCCGTGCCGATGTTTGAGGTCTGGAACAAGCTTGACCTCGTCGATGCCAGCCAGCGCGAGGCTCTGTTGGTGCAAGCCACCAATCGGGCAGGGGTTTTCCCGGTTTCTGCGCTGACAGGCGAAGGGGTTGCGGCGCTGCTTGAGGCCGCCTCTACCGCGTTTGAGGAGGAAAAATCGCAAGCGGTGCTGGCACTTGGCTTTTCCGATGGCAAGCGGCGCTCGTGGCTGCATGATGCTGGGATTGTGGTTGATGAAACCCAAGATGACGCAGGCTGGCAGATCACCGTGCTATGGACCGAGCGCCAACAGGGGCGCTACCGCGAGTTCAAGTGATACCTGAAGATAGCGCCGCAATGCTTTGTTATTGCGGCGCTTCCGGAGTCAGGATCGTATCCCCTACAGAACCGGCCCGTGCCAGTTCCGGGTCGAGCGACATCGGGATATACTCGCCGCGCCGCCACAATTCGCTGAGATCATCGTAGAACCGCGACAAAGGATGCCCGGATTGCCCGGTGGCTTGGATGAACACCGATGAATCCGGGTCGGCGAAATCATACACCCCGCGATAGCCGCCCGCATGGACGTTCAGATATGGGTTCGGGCCGGTGCCTTTGGTCCGCCCGCGCAGCAAAGTGGTGTCACCGCCCGAGGTCGATTGCCGGATGTTGACGAAATAGCGCAAGCCAGGCACATCGCCCAGAACCGGGTGATCATGCGTCGCCTGATGCGCGTCGCCCCAGCGCCAGCTTTCGACATTCGGGCCGTAAGTCTCGGATAATTCAAGCAAAGCCTGATCCAAGGCGATGCGTGCGATGTCGGTGCAGGTTTCCACCGCTGCCGATTGCACCACATCACACCACACCGACGCGCCACCGATATTGCGGTAAACCCGCTCGATAAACACCGGCTCGGGGTGGCTGAACTGATCCGCCAAGGGGCCGATCTCGTCGCGGGTCAGACGGTCTTGCAAGGCGCGCAGCCAAGCTTCGGCGATCAGCGGTTCGGGCAGATGTTCGTTCATCTCGCCGTTCCATTTTGCCATCAGATCGAGGGCCTTCTGCCGCAGACGCTCGGGTGTGCCTTCCGCCGCAGCCGCGCCAGTAAACCACAAATCCGCGCCGATCAGCGGCAACAGGTTGCGCGCGGTGGGGCTGACGGTATCCAACTGCGCCTCGATGAAACTGTCGCGGGTATGCACCTCGCGGGTTTTCATCAATGCCAGCCAGCGTTGAATCCGTTGGGTGTCGCCCCAGTCAAACGACACATGCAGCGGAAACGGTCGATCCACCGTCTTGTTGTTGGTGTTGCCCAGCAAGCCACTGGTTGGGTTCACGAATCGCGGATTATCCTCATAGGGCAGCATCCCGGTCCAGCGGTTTTTACCTTGCCAGCCGGGCGCGGGCATCCGGCCTTGGGTTGCATTCGCCGGATCGCGCGCAGGCATCGCGCCGATGGTTTGCAGCGCGATGCCATTCGCATCCGCCAGCATCAGGTTCTGCGAGGGGGCGACAAAGCCTTTGCCCGCCTCAATCGCCTCTGCGACCGAGCCTGCCGACATCAGTTTCATCGCCGAAGTCATCGACGTATCCGCACCCGACAAAGCCGTCCATTCCAGCGCAGCAACCGAGCCCGCAGGCGTCACCGAGGCCAGATCGTAATGCGAGCCCGGCAGGATCGGCCCGGCTTCTGACCAGCGCAGCGTCAGCGTCACCGGGCCTTCGCCCTTGATGTTCAAAATCGTCTGACGCGAGGTGAATTTCTTCGGCCCCTCCGGCGTGAGATACTCCTGCGAATTCTTAGGGTTAATCCTCTCGATCACCACATCCTGATCATCGAGATAGCTAGAGGTCAGCCCCCAGCCCAAACGCTCGGACCTACCCACCAGCACCAGCGGCATCCCCGGAATCGTGCCGCCAATCACTCCGCCGGTCGGCAGTTGCAGCCGGGCGAGATACCAGATCGACGGTGCCGTCAGCCCCAGATGCGGATCGTTGGCCAACAGCGAGCCGCCCGCCGCAGCCTTGCCCGGCATCGCCGCCCAAGCATTCGAGGCCCCGGCAAAATCGCGGGAATGAAACGGCGACAAAGGCGTGTCGAGATAGGCGGTCTTGGTCACAGCCCCCGAGAATACCCCCGGCATTAAGCTCGCGTAATCGGGCAGGGCGGCGACACCTTGGCCCGGATCATCGGGCAGAATATCGCTGAGACGCGCGGCAGGCAGCACCAGCGACATCTGTGCGCGCAAAACCTCATCCTCCAGATGCGAGGACAGTTGCAGCGCCATCAGCTTCAAAATAGCCAAAGAATCCGCAGGCGACCACGCCGCGATCTCATTTGAAAAGAAGAAGAACTCTGGCGCGCCACGGCCCCGCGCGCCAAGATTAACTTGGGAAATCCATGCGTTAACCCCCGCCGCATAGGCCTGCAGTGCCAAAGTCGTACGTTTGTCCTGCACCTTCACCGATTGCTGCGCCAGACCGTAAATGTCCAATCGCCGCACCAATTCATCAATCTTCACGGTGCGCGGCCCGAAAATCTCTGACAGCCGACCCTGCGCCGTGCGCCTTAGCATCGTCATCTGCCACAGCCGATCTTGCGCATGGGCGAATCCCAAAGCGAAATAGACATCTTCCTCGGTCTTGCCGAAAATATGCGGCACATCATTGTTATTTCGCACGATTTCCACCGGGGCTGTGATGCCCTTCAGGGTGAAATCCTCGTTATAGTCGGGCAGGCTGCGGGTCAGCACATAATAGACCAGCCCCCCCGCCAGCAGCCCCAAAGCAATCAGCCCGGTGAAGATGCGCATAAGCCAGCGGAAGGCGGTCAACATAGGGCGGAGTCCTTGACGGCAGAGGTTGATTGCCTTCCTAGTCCAAAGCCAGAATAGGGGCAATGCGGGGTAGGCGATCATGGCAAAACTGGCGTTTTTGGGCCTTGGGGTGATGGGCGCGCCGATGGCGGGGCATCTTGCTGCCAAGGGCCATCAAGTCACGGTTTATAACCGCAATCCGGCGAAATCGGCCGCTTGGGTGGCGCAGCATGCCGGGGCTTCAGCGGCGACGCCGCGAGAGGCCGCAAATGGTGCCGCATTTGTGATGGCTTGCGTTGGCAATGACGACGATCTGCGCAGCATTTGTCTTGGCCCGGATGGCGCTTTTGCCGGTATGAAGGATGCGATCTTCGTCGATCACACCACGGTTTCGGCGGCGGTCACGCGCGAGTTGTCGGCCATAGCCCTCGCGCAAGGCCTTGGCTTTGTCGATGCTCCGGTGTCGGGCGGCCAAGCCGGCGCAGAGAACGGCGTGCTCTCGGTGATGTGCGGCGGCGCGCAGGCGGATTACGACAAAGCCGAGCCGGTGATCGCCGCCTATGCCCGGATCTGTCGGCTTCTGGGCGAAAGCGGGGCAGGGCAGTTGGCGAAAATGATGAACCAGATCGCCATTGCCGGGCTCGTGCAGGGGCTGGCCGAGGCTTTGGCTTTTGGCGAGAAAGCTGGTCTCGATGGCGAAGCGGTGGTCGAGGTGATTTCTCAGGGCGCTGCTGGCTCGTGGCAGATGGTCAACCGCCACAAAACCATGCTGGCGGATAAATTCGATCACGGTTTTGCGGTGGATTGGATGCGCAAAGATCTGAAAATCTGTCTGGAAGCCGCCGACCAGATCGGAGCTTGCTTGCCAGTGACCGCTTTGGTCGATCAATTCTACAAGGACGTGCAGCGGATGGGCGGCGGACGCCACGACACCTCCAGCCTGATCCGGCGCTTGCGCTAAAGCGGTCGCGCCAAAACCAGCCAGTTCAACGCTTGAAGCGTCAGTTCGGCGCGCGCAATGTCGCGCCCGCCCATGTCATTGTCGAACCATCCGTTTGCCATAAAGTCCATGCGGAACTTGGCATTATGCAGCGTATTGATCCGGTCAACGATGCGGCTGCCGGGACGATCGTAGGCAATACGGCGAATACCGCCATCGGGCGTCACTCCCAGCCCGTGGCCCCAGGTCGGGTAGTCCTGTGCTGTGGTTAATTGTGTCACCTGACCGACCCGGCTGCGCTCACTTATTGCGCGTCCACCGACCCGTGTGTCGGGGTCGTTGTAGGTTTCCTCAATATAATCTGCGTCCATCACCAGCGCCATATAGAAGCCAAGCTCCATCGTATCGGCGGCAACCTGCCGCGCGCCGATGATATCACGGGTCGGTGCGCCGCTGAACAACCTCGCGGCCCGCATCGCGCGCGCACTGGCGTCTTTCTCATTCGCCGTCATGGTGAGATGGTCGCGAATATCCTGTGCCACAGCATGGGCGGCAGCAACCGCGCGCAACACATAAAGCTGCATGTCGTTTTGCAAGGTTTGCGGATTTTGCACAGCCCCAGCCGTGACAGGTGCCGCCGTCACCATCGCCTGAACCTGCGCCGAGGCCGCAGCCCCGATTTTTGTGCTGACCTCGGCCCAAACCTGCTCGACAATGAAGGTGCCGGGAACCGAAGCCGAGATTGAAGCCATCAGATTAAAGGTGCGCTGCATGTTGCGATTGCACACTTGCGTCAACGCCTGATCCACCGCGACCGAGGCAACCGTCGCCGCCTTGCCAAAAATCGCGCCCATCCCGGCCCCAAAACCAATGGTTGCAGCCGTCAGGAACAGGTCCAGCTTGAATTTATCCAGATCAGCCTGCGATTGCAGCGTTTCCTTAAACGAGGTATGCGCGACCACATAGGCATTCGCATAGGGCAGCACCCAATTTGCTTCATAAAGACGCTGAATATTTGCTAAATCGGCGATATAATCATCAATTAATGCCATGAAAACCTCCCAAAATGTCGGGCAAAGAATAAAAATATCAAATCTGTGTGAAGCTTAGGGCAGTTGCAAAATTCATGCAAGCGTCAGACGTGTCGCCAAAATGCTTACAAAACGCGCACCGAACCAGCAATGGTTTGGCAAAGCAGTTGCTTGGCAATTCCTAAACAGCAACCGCTAAGCCTTTGATCTGAAACGCACGAAAAAGCTGCGCGCGGGTGGCTGCTTAGACGATGATCCGGGTATATTTCACCCCAGACAGCGTCGCCCCCGCCATCAAACCCTGCTGGCCGAACACGAAAGCGATCACCGGGTCAAGCTCGGTGGTCTCTTTGCCAATCGAACCACCCTCATCCGGTGTTGCATAGCGGATATCGGCGCTGGCCGCCCATCCCGGCGAACGGCGGAAGTCCTGCAACGCCTGATCAGTGGTGAAAAACAACATATGGGCGTATTGTTGCGCGCCGATCTGAAAGCCGATCGAGGCTTTGGTGGCCGAATAATAATCCACCTTGGCGCCCTTGATCTCCAACACGCCGCGCCCGTAAGCACCGCCAAAGCCAAAGCCAGCTTCCGTCACCAAAGGCATCGTCAAAATCCCGCTGGAGCGGTTCGCCAACTGTTGGGTGCCCGGAAACTTGCCAAACAGATAGGCCTGCGTCTCCCGCACCCGCGCATCAATCTGCGCGCCGCCGTTCGAGCCCACGCCATTGCCGATCACCGTATTCTGGCAGGCCGAAACCAAGCCCACGCCGGTCAACGCCAAAAAGCCGCGTCTGGAAAAATCTGTCATATCCGCCCTCATGCCTCACAAGGGTTCTGTGACCCCGTTGCGCAAAGATTAGCGCGGTTTCGGCGGCTTGTCATCCGTCACCGCTTAGGCAAGCGCGCCTCCGCCGAGCAGTTTCGCCACCCGAGGCGCGAAATAGGTCAAAATCCCATCACAACCGGCACGTTTGAACGCCATCAGGCTTTCAACCATCGCTTTGTCGCCATCAATCCAGCCGTTTTGCGCAGCGGCCTGTATCATCGCGTATTCGCCGGACACCTGATAGGCAAAGGTCGGCGCGCCAAACATCGCTTTCGCCCGGTGGCAGATATCCAAATACGGCATCCCCGGTTTGATCATCACCATATCGGCCCCCTCGCGCAGATCGCGCTCAATCATCCGCAAGGCTTCATCGCCATTGGCCGGATTCATCTGATAGGTCTTCTTGTCGCCCTTCAGCGCACTCGAAGCCCCCACCGCATCGCGGAACGGGCCGTAAAACGCGCTGGCATATTTCGCCGCATAAGACATGATCGCGACATTCGTATGCCCATGCGCTTCCAAAGCAGAGCGTATCGCCCCAATCCGCCCGTCCATCATATCCGACGGCCCCAGAATATCCGCGCCCGCTTCGGCTTGCACCAAGGCCATCTTCACCAAGGCCAGAACGGATTCGTCGTTCAGAATGATGCCATCCTTAACCAAGCCGTCATGGCCGTTGGCGCTGTAGGGATCAAGCGCCACATCCGTCATCACCGCAATCTGCGGCACGGCTGCCTTGATCGCCCGAATGGCCCGGTTGGTCAGATTGTCAGGGTTCCAAGCCTCCTCACATCCAGTGGTTTTCAAACTGGGGTCGGTGTACGGAAACAGGCAAATCGCCGGAATCCCCAAAGCCGCCGCATCCTCCGCCGCTTTTACCACCAAATCCACTGACAACCGATTAACCCCTGGCATTGAGCTCACAGGTTCCGTCACTCCGACGCCATCGCGCACGAACACGGGCCAGATCAGATCACCCACGGTCAGGGTATTTTCCTGCACCAAAGCCCGCAAAGCTGGGCTGGTGCGCAGACGACGAAAACGGTTGGTCGGGGTCGGAGCAGAAATCGGGCGCATCGGTCTATCCTAAGACTGGCAAAAAGGCTTGCGGTTGGTGTCACTGCCTGACATGGAAAGAGCGACGTCTCAAGCAGACATTCGGGCGCAGGTAAAGGCAGGCTAAAGGCAATGAGGGCTTAAGGTGAATTTGTATCAAGTCCTGTTTGAATTGATCGACATGCGGTCGTTCTCAAACCTGTGGTATTGGATCATGCTGGCAGTGATGTGGTCGTCGGCCAGTCATTGGGTGCTGGGCGTGCCGTTCGATCTGATCAGTCGCGCGCGGCGTCAGGGTGGCACGTTGCAGGATGATCTGGAAGTTCTGGTGCGGATCAACACCGGGCGGATGCTATTTATCGCGCAAACCGCCGGAGTCTGGTTGGTGGCGTTTTTGTGCTTTATTTTGACCGCGCTGCTGGTTCTGGCGGTGTATTATAAGGTTGAATTCGCCCAAGCCGTGCTGTTCCTGCTGGTGCCGATGAGCATGCTGTCGCTGATGTCTTTGCGCACCGCTGGCCTGATCGTCGGTGGTCAGAACAGCGGTGAGGCGTTGCACCGTCGTCTGATCCGTCACAGGATCGCCACGCAAGCCCTTGGCATGGTGTCGATTTTCGTGACCTCGATGTTCGGCATGTATGCCAATTTGCACATCGGCGTGTTGGGGTAGGCCATGGCGGGCGCTGACCGGATCATTCTGGGCGGCGCGCCCGAAGGCTATGACGCCAAGCTGCTGGCCCGCGAACTTGCGCGTGGTGCCCCGGTTATGCACATCGCGCGCGATGACAAACGCCTGGAGGCGATGCGCGCCGCATTAAGCGTCATGGCCCCCAAAACCGTGGTGCTGGATCTGCCCGCTTGGGATTGCTTGCCCTACGACCGCATCTCGCCAAACCCCGAGATTCTGGCCCGCCGGATGTCCACCCTTGCGGCTTTGGCCTCGGGCTTTAACGGCCCGTTCGTGCTGCTCACCACTTTGAACGCCGCCATGCAGCGTCTGCCTGCCCGTAGCGTCATGCAAACCGCGTCTTTTGTCGCCCGCGTCGGTGATCACGTGGACGAGCGGCAACTGAAGGGTTTTCTGGCGCGGATGGGCTTTTCGCCCGTCTCGACCGTCGCCGAACCGGGTGATTTCGCTATTCGTGGCGGCATTGTTGATATTTTCCCACCCGGCGAAGGTGGCCCGGTGCGGCTGGATTTCTTTGGCGATGTGCTGGATGGCGCGCGCCGCTTTGATCCCGTGACCCAGCGCACCACCGAAAAGCTGAAAGCGGTTGAGTTCGCGCCGATGTCCGAGGTGATCTTGGACGATGCCGCAATTTCGCGGTTCCGGCAGAATTACCGCGTCGAATTTGGCGCGGGCGGCTCGGATGATCCTTTGTATGAAGCGGTTTCCGCTGGCCGCAAACATCAAGGCATGGAGCATTGGCTGCCGTTTTTCCACGCAGGGCTTGAGACGATTTTCGACTATCTGCCAAAGGCTTCGGTCCTGCTGGATGATCAAGTCACCGCCGCCCGCCTGTCGCGTTGGGAAGGCATCGCTGACCAATATGATGCACGGCACGAGGCGATGCATGCCAAGGGCCGGATGGATTCGGTCTATAAACCCTCCGCGCCGGGCCTGCTCTATCTCGACGACACCGCATGGGAAGCCGCCGTGGCCGATCACCGCGTCGTGCAACTGTCGCCGCTGCCGCAAGCGCCGGGGCCGGGGGTGCTGGATGCCCAAGGCCGAATTGGCCGCAGCTTCGCGCCAGAACGTCAGCAAGAAAACGTCAGCCTTTTCAGTGCGCTGTCAGCACATATTAAAGCATTGTCTCAAGATGCACAGGTCATCATCGCCTCTTGGTCCGATGGCGCGCGCGAGCGTCTTAAAGGCTTGCTTGACGATCAAGGTCTGCATAGCGCAAGGGAAATCAAAGACTTCCGCGATCTGCCCGAAGGACGCGGCGGCCTTTACCTGATGATTTGGGCGTTGGAGGCGGGCTTTACCGCCCCCGGCCTTGCGGTGATCTCGGAACAAGACGTGTTGGGCGACCGTTTGGTCAGCAAACCGCGCAAAAAGCGCAAGGCTGACAACTTCCTGCGCGAGGTCGATACTTTAAGCGTCGGCGATCTGGTGGTGCATGTCGAACACGGCGTTGGCCGCTATCTGGGGTTAGAGACCATCACCGCGTTGGGCGCGCCGCATGCCTGCGTCGCCTTGGAATATGCTGAAAACGCTAAACTTTATCTTCCAGTCGAGAATATCGAACTGCTGTCGCGCTACGGCCATGAAGAAGGTCTGCTCGACCGTCTCGGCGGCGGCGCATGGCAGGCGAAGAAGGCGAAACTCAAGCAGCGCATCCGCGAGATTGCCGACAAACTGATGCGCATCGCGGCTGAGCGCGCCCTGCGTCACGCCCCGATTCTGGAAGCGCCACACTCGATATGGGAGGCTTTCGCCGCCCGTTTCCCCTACACTGAGACCGACGACCAGCTTTCCGCCATCGGCGATGTGGTGGCCGATCTGGAAAAAGGCAGCCCGATGGATCGCCTGATCGTCGGCGACGTGGGGTTCGGGAAAACCGAAGTCGCGATGCGCGCAGCGTTTGTGGCGGCTTTGTCGGGGATGCAGGTGGCGGTGATCTGCCCCACAACCCTGCTTGCCCGCCAGCATTACCGCAGTTTTGTGGAACGCTTCCGGGGTTTTCCGATCAACATCAAACCACTGTCGCGGTTCGTGTCCAGCAAAGACGCCAACATCACCCGAACTGAAATGGCCGAGGGCAGGGTCGATATCGTCATCGGCACCCATGCGCTGCTCGCCAAAGCCATCCGCTTCAAAAACCTCGGCCTGTTGGTGATCGACGAAGAACAGCATTTCGGCGTCACCCACAAAGAACGCCTGAAGGAAATGCGCGCGGAGGTCCATGTGCTGACCCTGACCGCCACGCCCATCCCGCGCACGCTGCAACTGTCCCTCACCGGGGTGCGGGATCTGTCGATTATCGCCACCCCGCCGGTCGATCGTCTGGCAATCCGCACCTACATCAGCGAATTCGACACCATCACCATCCGCGAGGCGCTGCTGCGCGAACGCTTCCGGGGCGGGCAAAGTTTCTACGTCGTCCCCCGCATCTCTGATCTGCACGAGATCGAGGATTTCCTGAAAACTCATGTCCCAGAGGTCAGCTATGTCGTAGCCCACGGCCAGCTTGCGGCGGGCGATCTCGATGAGCGGATGAACGAATTTTACGACGGCAAATATAATGTGCTGATCGCCACTTCTATCGTCGAATCCGGTCTGGATATTCCCAGCGCCAACACCATGATCGTCCACCGCGCCGATATGTTTGGACTTGGACAGTTGTACCAGATCAGGGGCAGGGTAGGGCGCTCAAAAACCCGAGCCTATTGTTATCTCACCACAAAACCTCGCGCGCCGCTGACACCGCAGGCACTGAAGCGCCTGCGACTGATGGGGTCACTCGATAGTCTGGGTGCAGGGTTCAACCTTGCCAGCCACGACCTTGATCTGCGCGGTGCGGGTAACTTGCTGGGCGAGGAACAGTCCGGCCATATCAAGGAAGTCGGCTACGAGCTGTATCAGGCGATGCTGGAAGAAACGATTGCCAAGATCAAATCCGGCGAATTGCAGGGCCTAAGCGCCGTCGATGACCAATGGTCGCCGCAGATCAACCTCGGCGTGCCGGTGATGATCCCTGAGGCTTACATCCCTGATCTGGATATCCGTTTGGGCCTCTATCGCAGGCTGTCGAGCCTCGCAACCAAGGTTGAACTGGAAGGTTTCGCGGCTGAGTTGATTGACCGTTTCGGCCCGATCCCCAAGGAAGTGAACACCCTGATGCTGATCGTGCGGATCAAGTCGATGTGCAAACGTGCGGGCATTTCCCGCATCGACGCAGGCACCAAGGGTGCCACCGTGAAGTTTCACAACGACAAATTCGCCAATCCGGCGGGGCTGGTGGAGTTCATCAAAGCGCAGGGTCCGGCGGCGAAAATCAACGGCAACAAGATCGTGCTGATGGGCGAGATGAAATCGGACTCTGACCGCATCAAGGGTGCGTTCAACATCGCCCGCGATCTGGCTGAGAAGATCGTCAAGCCCAAAGGCTGACACCAGCCATGAAAAAAGCGCGCCCCGCAAAGGGCGCGCTATCACAGATCGAACCTATAGATCAGCGCTTGATCAACTGCATCAGCGCCAATGCCCCGGCAACAAACACCGCCACCCCCGCCATCAGCGGCAAAGCGGTGCCGTCAAACATCAGCCCGACCGGCACCGCCAGCACCACCGAAGCCACCGTCGCCACCGAAGTCATCACCGAGGCCGCCAAGCCCGCGATATGGCCGACAGGCTCCATCGCCAGCGCATTCAGGTTGCCCATCGTCATCGACATCATCGAAAAGAGGCCAATGCTCCAGACAATATGCAGCGGAAACGCCAGAACCTCGGGCATCGTGCCCGTGGCAATCAGCGCCAGCAGCATCAAAGTCAGCGCCAGCACCGATGCATAAGCCATCATGATCACTGGCCGCATCCCGATCCGCATCACCACGCGCGAGTTGATGATACTGCCCGAGGCCGAGCCCAACGCAATGAACGCAAACCATAGCGGAAAGCTTTCGGCGCGCTCAAAGCGTTGCTCGAAAATTCCCTGCATCGACGAAAGGCTGGCAAACAACGCCGCCATGGTCAGGGTCTGCGCTGCGATGGAAACCACCACGATGCGATGGGTGAACAATTCGCGCGTCGCCGCCACCAGCACCCAAAAATCCAGCGGGCGGCGGTGTTCCACAGCCAAAGTCTCATGCTGGCGCAACCCGAACCACAGCATGATCACCGCGACGATCAGGATGTAGACCAGAAAAATGCTCTGCCAGCCCGCCAATGCGATGATGCCTTGCCCCATCAGTGGTGCCACCGCAGGCACCATGATGAACACCATCATCACGAACGACATGATCTTGGCCATCTCGCGGCCCTTGAATTGATCACGCATGATCGCCATCGACACCACCCGCGCTGCGGCCACCGACATGCCTTGCAGCACGCGGGCGATCAGCAAAGTGTCCAACGAATTGGCGAAATAGCAGGCCAGCGCCGTCAGCGCATAAAGCCCCGCACCCGCATAGATCACCGGCTTGCGCCCGTAAGCATCCGACAACGGCCCGACAAACAGCGTCCCCAGCCCCATGCCAAACACAAAACTGGTGATCACCAACTGCGCCCGGTTCGGCGCATCGGGCGACAAAGCGCTGGCAATCTGCGGCAAAGCCGGCAGCATCGCGTCAATCGAGATCGCCACCATGGCGAAAAGCGCCGCTGTCAGGGCAATAAACTCGCCCTGCGATATGCGTTTGGTCGGGGTCATTTCACTTACTTTCTTCGGTGGCTTTGGCCACCAGTTCTTCGATCACCTGCGCCCAAACCTCGGGAGGTTGCGCGCCAGAGACGACATATTGTTGGGCGATCAGAAAGGTTGGCACCGCCGTGACGCCTTTTTTACGCGCATCGACATCGCGGGCGCGCAGATCATCCATATCGGCATCAGTGGCAAGCAGCCGCGCCACAGCCGCCGGGTCCATCCCGACTTCCTCGGCAATATCGACCAGTTCCTCGGTATCGCCAATATCACGGCCATCGCGCCAATAGGCCCGGAACAAAGCCGATACCATCGCTGCCTGCTTGCCCTCAATTCCCGCCCAATGGATCATGCGGTGCGCGTTCATCGTCTTGGGCAGCATCTCCGGCTTATCAGGGTCCATCGCCACGCCCGCCGCTTTGGCAATCTGACGCAGGCGGTCATGGATCGCATCAACCTTGGCCGCACCGCCCAGACGCTTGGCCAGATAGGCGCGCTTTTCCACCCCCTCGGCGGGCATATCCGGGTTCAACTGAAACGGATGCCATGCAATCACAAACGGATGATCGGCATGGGCTTCCAACGCCCGGTCCAGATGGGCTTTGCCGATCAGGCACCACGGGCACACCGGATCAGAGAAAATATCAAGGCGGATCATCGCAAGGCTCCGAAAACATCGCAGGGGGCTATTCAAACCGAATGGTTCAGTTCGATACCGCCATCCGCCCGCCGCCGCAATCCGCCATCCACGCACAGCCCTGTTGCATTGGTTGCACGCAAGGCGGCTATGCCGTATGGGAAAGCCATGTCTAGTGACCCCAAACGCATGATCCGTATCGCCCGCGACTCCGGCCAAACCGTGCCGGAGCCGCTCGATTTGGGCATCCGGGTGCGTGAGTTGCGCAAAGCCAAGGGCTGGACACTGGAACAGGCCTCGGTGCAGGCGGGTCTGGCGCGATCCACCCTGTCGAAGATCGAAAACGGCCAGATGTCGCCGACTTACGATGCCCTGAAGAAACTCGCGCAGGGCATGGCAATCTCGGTGCCGCAACTGTTCACGCCCGCGCAAGCGCCGCAAGTTTCGGGCCGCATTGTGGTGACAAAATCCGGTGAGGGGCAGGCCCATGCCACCACCACCTACGAGCACGAACTGCTGGCAGGCTCGCTGACCAAAAAGCAGATGCTGCCCTACCGCGCCACCATCCGCGCCCGCGCGATGGAGGATTTCGACGGCTGGGTGCGCCATGAGGGCGAGGAATTTCTCTATGTGTTAACCGGGGTGATCCGGCTTTACACCGAGTTTTACGAGCCCGTCGATCTGCGCCGCGGCGACAGCGCCTATTATGATGCCTCGATGGGGCATAACGTGGTCAGCCTGTCGGAAGATGATGCGACCATTCTTTGGGTCACGTCGCTGGCGTAAAAACGCAACCCGAACCGAACGAAAACTCTGCGGGGCAGAGTTTTCCGGTGAGTTGCGCGTAAGGCGGAACGCCGTCGCGCAAGGGGCGTCATCCAACAAACCATCGCATGCAATCTGGCCGCGCCTGACTGCGCTGGCGCAATCGCGCCTGCCGCAGGGCAGGCAGGCGCGGCCAGATTTGTCTGCGGCCAAATCTGGCAAAACCCTTTTGGTTTCGCAACTTTGCCCACCACACCAAACCTGCTGCCTTGACCCTGCGCTTTGAACCATATCACTGTGGCGCAAGGGAGAAGTCAATGCGTCTGGCCTTGCTGACGGATATCCACGCCAATCGCGAGGCGTTCGAGGCTGTCTTGGCAGACCTCGCGCAGCGTCAGATTGATCGGCTGGTGTTCCTTGGCGATATCGTAGGCTACGGCCCCGATCCCGGCTGGTGCATTGATCAGGTCGAATCGCACGTCGCCAAGGGCGCTATAGCCTTGCGCGGCAACCATGACCGCGCCATAGGCACCGCCGATAACATCCTGAACGCCAATGCCCGCCGGGTGATCGACTGGACGGTGAACCGCCTGAACGCGCGGCAAAAGCTGTTACTGTCCGAACTGCCGTTGACGGTGCAGGATGGCGATACCTTGTTCACCCACGCCTCGGCGAATGATCCGGCCGACTGGCTCTATGTCACCTCTGCCGCTACCGCGCGGCCCAGCTTTCTGGTCTGCGATGCGCGGCTGATCTTTTGCGGCCATGTCCACCGGGCCGCCCTATACAGTTGCGATCTGGTGGGCCGCGTCAATCATCTGGAAATCGCCCCCGGCAACCCGATGCCGCTTTTGCAATCGCGGCGCTGGCTCGGCGTGATCGGTTCTGTCGGTCAGCCGCGCGATGGCAGCACTTTGGCCAGTTATGCGATCTTGGATCGCAGCCGCAATGAATTGACCTTCCGCCGCGTCGGCTATGATGCCACCACCACGGCGCGCAAATCGCGTGAGGCGGGTCTGCCAGAGGCGCTGGCGCAGCGTCTGATGAAGGGGATTTGAATGGCTGTCAGACCGCATCCGGGCTTGGAAATCAACGGCTTCACTTTGGGTGAGCAACTGCACAAAGGTGGCTTTGCGACGATCTGGGATGTCACCCACGCGCTCTATCGCACGCCGATGGTGATGAAAATCCCCACCATCCTTGATGGCTACGACGGCCCGACCATCGTGGGGTTTGAGGTTGAACAGATGATCATGCCGCGCCTGACCGGAATTCATGTGCCGCGTGTGATGGGGCAGGGCGATTTCGCGGTGATGCCCTATATCGTCACCGAGCGTATCCCCGGCGCCTCGATGTTCCAGCATTTCAAACGCGCGCCACGCCCCTTGGCCGAGGTGATTGAACTGGCCGCCCGGATGGCCGAAGCCGTGCATGACATTCACCGCCAGCATGTGATCCACCTTGATCTGAAGCCCGACAATTTCCTGCAACGGCCCTCAGGCGAGATGGTCTTGATCGACTACGGCCTGTCGCGCCATGACCAGTTGCCAGACCTTCTGGCCGAAGAATTCACCATCCCGATGGGCACTTTCCCCTATATCGCCCCCGAACAATACCTGCGCCAACGCGGCGATCTGCGTTCCGACCTCTACGCTTTGGGCGCGATGATTTATGAGTTGGCGACGGGCAAGATGCCGTTCGGCCAACCCGAGAAGCTAAGCCAAGTCAAACAACGCCTGTGGCGCGACCCGGTGCCACCCCGCGCGCTGCGCCCCGACATCCCCGAATGGCTGCAAGAGATCATCCTGCGCGCGCTCGAAGTCGATCCCGCCAACCGCTACCAATCCGCAGCCCAGATGATTTTTGATCTGGCAAACCCAATGCAAATCCGCCTGACGGCGCGTGGCCACAAGACAGGGCGCGACACCGCGCTGACCGTATTCAACCGCTGGCGGCAGATGCGCAATCTGAAAGCCTTCGCAGCCCCGCCCTCGGTCGCGGCCCAAATCGAGCGCGCCCCGATCCTGCTGGTCGCCGTTGATCTGTCGCCCGAGATGGAACCGCTGTCGCAAGCGATCTATCTGCAAATCAAACGCATGCTGGTCAATCGCCCCGATGCCCGCGTCGCTTGCGTCAATGTGATCAAAACCGCGCGGCTGGGCATTGATCCCAGCACCGACGCCGATGGCACCAACCTGCATGTAGCACGCCTTGTCGGGTTAAAGACTTGGGCCGAGGGCATTGATCTGACCGATGATCGCCTGACCTACACCATTCTGGAAAACACCGACCCGGCGACGGCGATCATCGACCATGCCGAAGTCACCCGCGTCGATCACATCCTGATGGGCGCGCGCGGTCATTCCAGCACGCGGCGGTTCCTCGGTTCAGTGTCAGCCAAAGTGGTGGCCGAAGCCGCCTGTTCCGTCACCGTGATCCGGCTGCGCGATACTGGCGAGCCAGAGGCGACTTAACTCAGTTAAACCAACCGCCGACCCGCTGCGCGCCCGCCGAAACATCGCGGCCCATGCCGTCAACCGTGCCACACCCCGTCAGCGCAGTCAGCACCAGCATCATCATCATTTTGCGCATCGGTTTACTCCTGATACCACCAGACCTCGGGCTGAAACCCCGGCCAGTCGCCGTAAATTGGCAATTTCGCCGGGAAATGCAACTGCTTGGCATGCGCGATGCGGCCAATATTTTGATACCACACCGGCACCACATAGCGCCCCGAGGTCAGAACCCGATCCAGTGCCTGCACTGCCGCCACAAAATCCGTGCGATCCACCGAGGACAGCATGGTCTGCACCAGCCCATCCACCGCAGGCGAGTTGATCCCCGCCCAATTCCGCGACCCCGGCGCCACGCCATTGGCAGCCCCCCAATAGCGCAACTGCTCGGTCCCCGGCGACAGCGACAAAGCGATGATCTGCTGCGTCATGTCGAAATCATAAAGGTTGGTGCGCTCGGTGTATTGGGCTGCATCCACCGTGGTCAGCTTGGCTGCAATACCCACCTGCGCCAAGGCCTCGATATAGATGTTGGCGGCCGCGATATAATCATCCGCGCCATTGCTCAGCAGGATTTCAAACGTAAACGGCACCCCCTTGGCATCCTTCAACACGCCATCCTGCACCGTCCATCCGGCTTCTTCCAGCAGCGCATTGGCGCGGCGTAAATTCGCCCGGTTGCTCGGTTTGCCATCCGAGACCGGCAGCGCAAAGCCCTCAATCGCGCCGGGCAGCAGATCGGCCTTATGCGCCTGCAACAGCGCCAGAACCTTGCCCTGCGCCGGGTTCGCCACATCGCCCGCAAGCACAGAGTTGCTGTAATAGCTGGTGATTCGCGGCACCGCCCCGCCGTTGAGGGTCTGGTTGATAAGCTCGAAGTTGAACACGTCGATCAGCGCCTCGCGCACCCGCCAATCGGCAAAAATTGGCTTACGGGTGTTGAACACAAAGCCGTCAATCCCCGAAGGCCGCTGATGCGGGATTTCCGATTTCACCACATCGCCCGACACCACGGCAGGAAAGCCGTAGTTCTGCTGCCACTTCATCGGATTGGTCTCACGGTAACTGCTCAGATCGCCGGATTTGAACGCCTCAAAATGCACATCCGGGTTGCCGAAATACTCCACCCTTATCTCATCGAAATTGTGCATCCCCTTGTAGAACGGCAGATCACGGCCCCACCAATCCGGGTTTTTCTTATAGCTGACAAAACGCCCGGCCTCGAATTTATCGACCACATAGGGCCCCGACCCAATCGGCGGCTCCATCGTCGTTGCACTGAAATCCCGCCCCACCCATTGCGCCTTTTGCAAAACCGGGCGCATCCCCAGCAGCAACGGCAGTTCGCGATTCTCGGCCCCAAAGGTGAACTTCACGGACCGGACACCGGTTTTCTCGGCCTTCGCCACCGCCTGATACGCCGGCGCATAGCGCGGATTGCCCAATGTTCCCAAGGTTTCAAACGACCACAGCACATCTTCCACCGTCACCGGGCTGCCGTCCGAGAATTTTGCAGCCTCACGCAAAGTAAATTCCACGTAGGTCCGGGCCGCATCCGTCTCGACCGATTCGGCCAGAATCCCATACAGTGAGAACGGCTCATCAAAGGAACGCCCCAAAAGCGTCTCGGTGGTGAACAAAGAAATCCCACTCGGCGCGCGGCCCTTCAGGATGAACGGGTTCATTGAATCGTAACTGCCGTTCTCGCCCGTAACGATACGGCCCCCCTTCGGGGCATCGGGGTTGGCATAGGGCAGCGACACAAAATCCGGTGGCAGCGCAGGCTCGCCATACATAGCTATGCCATGCGTCGGCTGCGCTTGCGCGAATCCCCCCCCGATTCCCACAACAGAAACCAGCGCCAGACCAAGCCCAAAGCTGCGCAAAATAGCGAAAAAATCCCGGTTCATTCTGGCAACAATCCCCCGCAGCCTGTTTTTATTGATCCCCAACCTATGCGGGCAATCCAACCTTTTCAAACTTTTAACTTGGAGTGCGCCCGCAACAGGGCTATAAGATACCTACTGCTCGATAGGTTTCTTGCCTGTATGAAACCTGCCTCAATAACTTAACGCCCGCTTCGTGCGGGCGTTTTTTTTGGGCGGCATGCCCGCAAACTATCCTATGAAAACAAAAAGACCCCCGGAAACCGAGGGCCTTTTGGCGCTGTGTTCAGGGCCGGGGGTTCAGGGCAGGGTGCTTACAGCAGCCCCGCCTCTTTCACGCTTGATCCATCGGCGAAATTTTTCACCTCCAGCGCGTGCAGATCGACGTTGTTCAAAATCACCGTGATCTCACCATAATGGTATAGTACGGTCCTGCCGAACTGCTCGGCATGTTCCAGAAAATCCTTATAGGCTTCCTCAGCCGACCCCGCCAACAGATTGACCAGCACATCCGAGGCATCAAGATCCTGAACAGTCAGATGTCCGGCCTGTTTGGCGTTGAACACGAAAGCATCGCTGCCGCGTCCACCGCTGGCAATATCATCGCCACCATTGCCAAAGATCAGATCATTGCCCTTGCCGCCGCTCAGCAGATCATTATCACCGCCGCCGCGCATCGTATCGTGGCCAACGCCGCCAAACAGGCTGTTGCGCCCGTTGTCGTCGGTCAGCCAATCGTTGCCTTGGCCGCCATTCAGCAAGTCATCGCCCTTGCCGCCGTCCAGATGATCATTGCCCTTGCCGCCATAGACCTTGTCATCGCCGCCATTGGCTTCGATGATATCGGCGAATTTCGAGCCGACCAGCTTGTCATTATAATCTGTCGCCGAGGTGTAGGATTTTTCCTTCGAGAAATAGCTGTAAGAGGTCGCATCATGCAGGTTGATCAGCTTTTCAAAGCGCTCCATCATCACTTTGCTGTGGTTCCAAAAACTGTCGCCCAACAGCTCGGCCATCTTGTCGGCGCTGTAGCCGATGCCACTGACCTGCTGCACCCATTCCTGTTGCGGCTTTTTGCCCGAAGTCAGGTAGCTGGTCAGCACCACATCGTCGATCTCGCCACCAAGCAGCCGCCCGGTTTCGGTATCATAGCTAAGACCAACGCCCCGGATCGTCACTTCGATCGCGGTGGTCTCAGAGGTCATCATCCGCATCACATAAAGCGTTGAGGTCAGCGTCATCGTGGTGTCTGGCATCGCCGTAGTCCTTTGGATCAAAGCGCCGATGCCAGATGGCCCGCGCGCTGTGTGTTAAACGTTGCCAACGGTTATGGCTTGGCACTGTGGCGTTGTATCGGCGCAATTTGGCTAAAATTACGTTGATTTTGGCACGCAAACCAGTTCCGGCCCTTGCCTGCGCGGGCAGGGCATCACCTCCAAAGCAAGCTGCCGCGGCTACGTGCTGACGCCGCTGCCCAACGCGCAGATCCCCGATCAGATGAAGGTCCACGACACCGATCATAAGACTGTCATTCGGGAGGTGATGCTGCCCGCCGTCACGGCAGTTTGCCACGGCAGTTTGCCACGGCAGAGCAGATTGGCGGCACCACGATCTCGGTCAATGGCGGTTGGACGGCATTGTGAATGGCAGGGTGCGTGCTTGCACGCACCGCCCAAAGGTTAACCGAAGATGAACGCCACCTCTCTAACCCTTTGAAAACACACAAACCGCAAGCCTGTCCACGCGTGGACAACCGCTACCTTGCAGCCAGTGCCGCCACGGTTTCCTTCGCCTGCGGATAGACCAGCCCTGCCGAGACGATCATTTTCACCGCCTCATCCGCCTTCATATCCAGAAAAATCACGTCGCGTTCCGGCACGAACAGCAGCATCCCCGAGGTCATCGGGGTCAGCCCGACAAACACCGCCACCATCGGCGTGCCCCCCGGCAGCTTGGCGGCAATCTCGCCCTTCGGGGTGGTCGCCACCATCCCCACCGCCCAATAGCCAGCACGGGGAAACTCGACCAGACAGGTGCGATCAAAGCTTTTCTCAGACTTCGCAAAGAACGTCTCGGTGATCTGTTTCAACCCCGAATAGACCGACCGCACCAGTGGCACGCGGTCCACCACCGTTTCGGCCTGCCGCATCACGGTGCGCCCAATCAAGCCCCGCGCCAGCCAGCCGACAAGGGCGGTGAACACCAAAAACACCAGCACACCCACACCGCGCACCGGAAAGTTCACTTCCGGCCCGAACCAGCGGTGCAGCAAAGCCTCGGGCTGATAATTGTGCGGGATCAGTGGCAGGATCCAGCCATCAATATAGCCGATCACCCCCCAGACGACATAAATCGTCAAACCGACCGGCAGCACCACGACAAGGCCCGTCAGGAACGAGGACCGAAAGCCGGCAAGCATAGAGCGGCGCGGATGGGGGTCGGACATAAAAGCTCCTTGGTTTTCCCGGCAACCTAAGCAGCCGCCCGCATCATCACAATGGCTTTACCCGCGCTGCACGACAATTTCGCGCGCAATCGCAGCCCCCAGCCGCGCGTTGTTCAAAACAAGGGCGATGTTGGAGACAAGCGAGCGGCCAGCGGTCAACTCGAAGATGCGCTGCAGCAGGAAGGGGGTGACCTCTTTCGCAGCGATCCCCTGTGCAGCCGCCTCAGACAGAGCCTGCTCAATCGCCGGATTGATCTCATCGCGCGGGATTTCATCGGCGAGCGGGATCGGATTGGCCACCAACTGCCCCCCCGGCAGACCCAACCGCGTCCGCATCAGTTGCGCCGCCGCAATCTCTGCCGCCGTATCCATCCGCAGCGGTGCTTTCAGCCCGGAATCCCGCGACCAGAACGCCGGGAACGCATCTTGCCCGAAGGCGATCACCGGCACGCCCTTGGTTTCCAGATATTCCAGCGTTTTCGGCAGATCGAGGATGGCTTTCGCCCCCGCCGCAATCACCGTCACAGCGGTTTCTCCCAGTTCCGGCAGATCGGCGGAAATATCAAACGACAACTCCGCCCCGCGATGCACGCCACCAATGCCGCCCGTGGCAAACACATCAATCCCGGCCAGACGCGCGCAGATCATCGTCGCCGCCACCGTCGTCGCCCCCACAGCGCCCTTGGCAATACAGGCCGCAATATCAGCGCGCGAGATTTTCATCACCTCGGGCGCCTGACCCAAAGCATCCAGTTGTTGATCGGTCAGCCCGATCAGAATACGCCCACGCATCACAGCAATCGTTGCCGGGGTCGCCCCATGCGCGCGGATTTCAGCCTCAACTGCGCGGGCTGCCTGAACATTCTGCGGAAACGGCATCCCATGCGTGATGATGGTGGATTCCAGCGCCACAATAGCGGTGCCAGCGGCCCGGGCGGCGGCGACTTCGGGCGAGAAGCTAAGCAGATCATTCATGACGGTTGTTCTCCTGAAACATAGATAGCGGCAGCTTGCAGCGCTGCGGCAAGTGCGGCCTCACGCGCGCAGCCTTGACGTTCGGCAACGATATGCGCCGCCATGAAGGTATCGCCCGCTCCGGTAATCCGCGTCACCATCACGGGCGGTGGTGCGGCAGTGATCACGCCCGCGCCATGGCGTCCCTCGGCGCAGGCCTTGCCGCCATTGGTCACCAGCACATGCGCCGCACCATGCAAAAGCAACCCCTCGGCAGCGTCAGCGGCGGTGTCATAGTGCGCATGGCCAATCAGACCCGCTTCCTCAAGGTTCACATAAAGGGTCGCAGTCGGATGGTTCAGCAGCGGCAACAGCCGTTCCGCCTTTCCGGGGCTGGCCGGAGCGACACGCAGGTCAGCACGGGCAAACAGCGGCGAATGCGCGATCTCGGACAACAGTGCAACTGTCAGATTGCCATCCAAAGCCACCATGCCCGACCACGGATTCTCCGCCGACCCCAATCGGCCATCGGCAAGCGGGCGCAAAATCTTGTCGCCAGCCGCCTCCAGCGAATGTGCATCGGCGATGGCCGCGATCAGGCCATTGCCGCCCTCGATTGCCATGTAGATGTCGGTCGGCAGGTCTTCTGATCGGTAAAGCTGATCTGTCATCATGCCCATGCGCAGGCAAGCCGCCACCAGCTCATCGCCTTCCTCATCCTGACCCACCGCAGACAGCAGGGCAGGGATCAGCCCAAACCGCGCCAGCGTCATCGCAATATTCATCGCAACGCCCCCCGGCAACCGGGTGATCCGACCGGGCACGTCAGAGCCAAGCCGCATCGCGATGGATGAGCGGCCAATGATGTCCCATAAAACGGACCCGATGCAGAGGATGTCTGGTGTCATGGCTGTGTCATCGCAAGACTGGGTGGGAATTTCAAGCGGTCCCGCTTGCCAGATTTGGCCGCAGACAAATCTGGCCGCGCCTGCCTGCCCCTCGGCAGGCGCGATTGCGCCAGCCCAGTCAGGCGCGGCCAGATTACCTGATGTTCGGTTTGTGGGGCAAACCCCCTTGCGCGACGGCGTTCCGCCTTACACGCAACGAAGCGGAAAACGCTCCCCCGGAGCGTTTTCTTTCGCTTCGGCTCAAGCCTGCCCCATCCGGTTCCAAGCATTCAAGCCAGCCACCTTATAAGCTTCGGCCAAAGTCGGATAATTAAACGTGTTCTGCACAAAGAAATCCACCGTGCCATGCAGGTTGATCACCGCTTGGCCGATATGGATCAACTCGGTCGCCCCTTCACCTACAATATGCGCGCCCAGCAGACGCCGGGTGTTCATATCGAAAATCAGCTTCGGAAACCCCGCCGCCACCCCCATGATATGCCCGCGCGAGGTTTCGCGAAACCGCGCGATGCCGCATTCATAAGCAATCCCCTGCGCACGCACCTGTTCTTCCGACAACCCCACCGTGGAAATCTCGGGCACCGCATAGATGCCATAGGGGAAGGTCTCCGGCGGCGGGGGCAAAATGATACCAAACGCATGACAGGCCGCAACCCGCCCCTGTTCCATCGAGGTCGAGGCGAGGCTTGGAAACCCAATCACATCCCCCGCCGCATAGATATTCGGCACGCTTGTCTGAAACGTATGCGGATCAACTTTCAATCGCCCGCGGCTGTCCACCTCAATCCCCACCGCCTCAAGGTTTAATGACGCCACATTCCCCGTCCGTCCCGCCGCATAAAGCAGAATCTCGGAGTGAACCCGCCGCCCATCCATCAGCGTCACATCGACACCGCCCGCGCCCGACGCAATCTCTTTCACCGCAGACCCAAGCCGGATGTTCATCCCGCGCTCGCGCATCTGATGGATGAAATCATCGCAAATCTCACGATCCACGAAATCCAGGATCGCATCGCGCGCCTCAATCAGCGTCACCGGCACATCCAAAGCCGAGTAGATCGTGGCATATTCGACGCCAATCACCCCGCCGCCAATCACCGTCAAACTGCGCGGAATCCGCTCCAGTTCCAGAAACTCATCGCTATCAAACACGCGGGTCTTATCAAACGGCACGTTATCTGGCCGGTGCGGCCGCGTCCCCACCGCGATCAAAGCGTGCTTGAAGCCGACCTGACTGACCTCACCCGCTTCCGTCGTCAACTCCACCTGATTGGCACTGACAAACCGCGCGGTGGCAAAAATGCTTTGCACCGTGTTGCGCATGAACTGGTGCTGCAACACCTCAACCTCGTGATCCAAAGTCTTGTGCAAACGCTCCACCAGATCAATCGCCTGAATGTCCTTTTTCACCCGGTAGCCGCGCCCATAAAACCCACGCTCGCGCCAGCCCGACAGGTTCAAAACCGTCTCACGCAGGGTCTTTGACGGAATGGTGCCCGTATGCACCGACACCCCGCCCAACCGCCGCCCCTTGTCCACCACCAGCACCGATTTGCCCAGTTTGGCCGATTGCACCGCCGCCCTGCGCCCGGCAGGACCCGAGCCGATCACCAACATATCCACGAATTCCATCTGTATTCCTTTGGGCATTTCATCAAAGCAAAGCCACTTCGCCCCCGCTAAAACAAGGTTACTGTTACCCCCACATCATGCAAATTCTGTGAACATGGGTTTTCTGCCTAATCCACTTGCATCCCTGCCGACCTTCGGCTAAAGCCGCCTCACTTCACAGGTGAGGCTTGGGCTTTGCGGGGAGAAATCCCGTAAACTCCGCCGGTTGGACCGCAAGGTCTAAGACAGCTTCGCCGAGGATTAAACCGGAAAAGGATAAGACATGGCTCTTCCCGAGTTCTCCATGCGTCAGCTGCTTGAAGCAGGCGTTCACTACGGCCACCAGACCGCACGCTGGAACCCCAAAATGGGCCCGTATATCTACGGTGACCGCAATGGCATCCACATTCTAGACCTGACGCAGACCGTTCCTTTGCTGGATCAGGCGCTGAAAGTCGTGCGCGATACCGTCGCCAAAGGCGGCCGCATCCTGTTCGTCGGCACCAAGCGCCAGGCCCAAAAGCCAGTTGCTGAAGCTGCCGAGCGTTGCGCACAATTCTACATGAACCACCGCTGGCTCGGTGGTACGCTGACCAACTGGAAAACCGTTTCCCAGTCGATCGCGCGTCTGAAAACCATTGACGAACTTCTGGGTGCAGGCGGCGAAGGCCTGACCAAAAAAGAGCGTTTGATGATGGAACGCGACCAGTCCAAGCTGCAAGCCTCGCTTGGCGGCATCCGCGAAATGGGCGGCACCCCCGATCTGATCGTGGTCATTGACGTGGGCAAAGAAGATCTCGCGATCCTTGAAGCGCAAAAGCTGGGCATCCCGGTCGTTGGCATCGTTGACACCAACAACTCGCCCAAAGGCGTCACCCACGTGATCCCCGGCAACGACGACGCTGCCCGCGCAATTCAGCTTTATTGCGAGCTGATCGCCAAAGCTGCCCTCGACGGTATGTCGGCACAAATGGGCGCCGCTGGTATCGACCTTGGCGCTTTGGAAACCGCACCGGAAGAAGAAGCTATCGCTGACGCCTGATCTGGCTTTACGCGACTGATACACGGCGGGGATACGGCTTAGGCCCGGTTCCCGCCGCACTCATTTCTTGAATTTCAGGAGACTGAACATGACCGTAACCGCTCAAATGGTTAAAGAACTGCGTGATTCCACCGGCGCAGGCATGATGGACGCGAAAAAAGCCTTGGTTGAAACCGAAGGCAACATGGAAGCCGCCGTCGATTGGCTGCGCACCAAGGGTTTGGCGAAAGCCGCGAAGAAAGCGGATCGTGTGGCCGCCGAAGGTCTGGTTGGCATCGCCGTTGCCGGCGGGCGTGGCGTGGCGGTTGAGATCAACTCGGAAACCGACTTCGTTGGCAAAAACGCTGACTTCCAGGCGATGGTGCATAACATCACCAAAACCGCTTTCCGCGCGCATAATCTTGAAGAGCTGAAAAATGCCGATCTGGCTGGCCAACCCGTTCACATCGTGATTTCGGAAGCTGTTGCAACCATTGGCGAAAACATGAACCTGCGCCGCATGGCCTCGATTGAGGGCGATCATGTAGCCGCCTACGTTCACAACTCGGTGGCTGACGGTCTTGGCCGCATCGGCGTGCTGGTGGCGATCAAGGGCAGCGAGCATACGTTTGCCAAGCAAGTCGCGATGCATGTCGCGGCCACCAACCCGCTGGCACTGTCCGAAGCCGATCTTGACCCGGTTGTGGTCGAGCGTGAATTGGCAGTGCAAACTTCCAAAGCTTTGGAAGAAAACGCAGCCTCGGCCAAGCCAAAACCCGATGCAGTGATCCAGAACAACATCATTCCCGGCCGGATGAAGAAATTCCTCGCCGAGAACACCCTGATGGGCCAGATGTTCGTGATGAACCCCGAAATCACCGTCGCCGAAGCGGCCAAGCAAGCTGGCGTTGAGATTCTCGGTTTCGTCCGTATGGGCGTCGGCGAAGGCATCGAGAAAGAGAAAGAAGATTTCGCAGCCGAAGTTGCGAAAATGGTTTCGGCCTGATCTTTCGGGCAGGTTTCAGGGCAGGGGGCTGGTGGCAACACCAGCCCCTTTGCTTTTTCACACTATATGTTGTGTAAAACGAGCCATAATGACATCAAAAGCACAAGTCACTCCCAGCGGGGAAAAATTTGCACGCTTTGCCTGAGGCAATGCGCATCCCGCAAAAATGAAACAGACGGCACAGCTCCGGGGGCTGTGCCGTCCTGCGCCGCACCACGGGGATGAGGATCAGCGCAACTGCAAGGCACTGCGGGCTGAATAAGCCGCAACGCCGGACCAGGGCAGGGGGAGCGCCCCCAATTTTTGCAGAGATGTCCTGTCTGAAAATGCAAACCGACATCGCCTGCTGTCCCAAAGGCCGAAGCCTTTACTCACGGAACAAGATTAGAATGTCAGTTTACCCAAGCGTGGCCTAGTCGGGGAATCCTTACCTTGCGGCCACAGGAACCGGGCTGGCATCGGTTGGATTGCGCTGAAAGATCAGGTTCATCAGGGCTGCTTTCGCAACGGCCTGTGCCGTGGTGTCCACCGACAAAGTATCACGCGCAAGGCGCAGATGCTTTTCCACCATCGCCGCCGAAACCCCCATCAGCATGGCAACATCCTGACTGGTCTTGCCATCAGCAACCCATTCCAAAGCCTCACGCTGGCGGGCAGTCAAGGCGCGGCGACGGTTAGAAAACGGCAGTTGGATCAGCCGCAGATGCAGCATATTGGCGACGGCCAGCAACTCATCATGTTTCTCGGCAAACAGCGCATCTACGGCTTCTGCACTGATCCCCGGATCAGCGATCAGCCCCAGCGCGCCCTTAGCCCGCGCAGATGTCTCTGGAAAACTGATGGAAATTCCCGCCGTGATGCCCATGGCAACGTTGTGCTTCACGGTCTCGATTTCCTCTGGCGAAAGCTTGCCCGCCAGCATCGCCTCGCGCACCCAAGTCCAGGTGCAGGCCCCTTCATTGCTCTGCGCCCAGCGAAACGCCGAGGTCTTGGCATAGAACCCATTGCGGAAATAGCCCTTGGCATAGGCGTCGCTGCCAGTGGTCAGAAACAGCGCATCATCCGGGTCGCCAATGGTGCGGGTGGATCGAAACCGGGTAAAGCCCTAATTCACCAACCCAAACCCCAGCGAGGCAAAATACCGCGTCGCCAGCCGCCAGACATCGTCGGCACTGGTGCTTTGCGCAATATTCACCAACAGCGCATAGCCTGCTGTCACGATCTGTCCCGTCCGGCTGTATCCCCGCTCTGATCCATAGGCCGGAAACCGCCGCAAGTCGAGCAGAATACAGGGCAGGGTTGTGGGCTAAGCTGTTGCCGACGCCCGGATTGCCGCAATATTCACGCCGTAAGGTGCAGGATTACCCACCGAGCCGCCCTTGAACACCGCAGATCCCGCGACCAGTACATCCGCGCCCGCAGCCACCACCAACGGAGCCGTCTCCACCGTCACGCCGCCGTCAATCTCGATATGAATCGGGCGGTCCCCAATCATCTTGCGCAATGTACGGATTTTCTCAATCTGCGAATGAATAAACTTCTGCCCACCAAACCCCGGATTGACCGTCATCACGCAGACCATATCCACCATGTCCAAAAGATGCACCACAGCCTCAATCCCAGTGCCCGGATTGATTGCCAGACCCGCCATTTTCCCCGTCGCCCGAATGGCTTGCAAGGTGCGGTGAATATGCGGCCCAGCCTCCAGATGCGCCGAGATCAGATCCGCACCAGCCTCAGCAAACGCCTCGATGTAGGCGTCGACCGGAGCGATCATCAGATGCACATCCATGAAACCCTTGATATGCGGCCGGATCGCCGCACAGGTCGCAGGCCCAAAAGTGATGTTCGGCACAAAATGCCCATCCATCACATCAACATGCACCCAATCCGCACCCTGATCCTCAATCGCGCGACACTCAGCCCCAAAGTTGGCAAAGTCGGCCGCAAGGATAGAGGGCGCAATCTTGATTTGGCGGCTGAAAGTCATGGCAGGTTCCATCTGGGGCAAGTTGCGGGTTCATAGCCCAATTCACGCGGTTTGGTCCAGTCCTAGATACCATACATATTACATAATTATCATTACAGGATAAAAGGATGCACCCAGACAAACATATGCCCTATCGTGAACTTCCAAGATTTAAGAGAGTTGGTGCACCCAGCACGATTCGAACGTGCGACCTTCGCCTTCGGAGGGCGACACTCTATCCAGCTGAGCTATGGGTGCCTACTATTGCTATAACGGTTACGGCCTTGGGCTGCAACGCAAAATCAGCCAAAAAGTTCGTGACACAGCTCCAAAGCCGAGATCAGCGCGTCGACTTCCTCAGTGGTGTTGTAAAGCCCGAACGACGCCCGGCAAGTTGACCCGACACCGAAATGCTGCATCAATGGCATCGCGCAATGCGTGCCCGCCCGCACCGCAATACCACGCTTGTCCAGCACGGTTGAGATATCATGCGCATGGGCTTGACCTTGCAGTATAAAAGAGAAAATCGCGCCTTTGGTTTCTGACGTTCCTTGCACGGTCAGCCAGTTCAGCCCAGCCAGTTTCGCGCGGGCATAGTCCCGCAAACCGCGCTCATGGGCGGCAATATTCGCCATACCAAGACCCGAGAGATAGTCCAGTGCCACGCCCAGGCCGATCTGCTGCACGATGCCCGGCGTGCCAGCCTCAAACTTCATCGGCGGGTCGTTATAGGTCACGCTGTCGCGCGTCACCTCGCGGATCATATCGCCGCCACCGAGGAAGGGCCGCATCTCGGCCATCCGATCCGCTTTGATGAACATCGCCCCGGAACCACTCGGCCCGTATAGTTTATGCCCGGTGATGGCATAGAAATCGCAGCCTATGGCTTGCACATCCACCGCGCTATGCACCACCGCTTGGCTGCCGTCAACCAGCACCGGAACCCCCCGCTCTTGCGCCCCCCGGCAGATCGCAGTGACATCAACAACGGTGCCTAACACATTGGACATATGGGTAATTGCGATCAACTTGGTGCGCGGTGTGATCGCATCCAGCACCGCTTGCGGGTCGAGATCACCCTTGTCATCAACCTCGACCCATTTCAGCACCACCCCCAAGCGTTCGCGCAGGAAATGCCACGGCACGATATTGGCGTGATGCTCCATGATCGACAGCACGATCTCATCGCCCGCCTGAAACCGCGGTGCAGCCCAAGCGTAAGAGATCAGATTGATGCCTTCGGTCGCCCCCGTGGTAAAGACAATCTCATGCTCGGACCCGGCGTTCAGAAACCGCGCAATCTTGCCGCGTGTGGCCTCATACTTGTCGGTCGCAAGATTAGAAAGGTAGTGCAAACCCCTGTGAACATTCGCATATTCCATCGAATAAGCTTGGTTCACCGCATCAATCACCGCTTTGGGCTTTTGCGCAGACGCGCCATTGTCTAAGTAAACCAGCGGCTTGCCATTGACTTGCCGCGCCAAGATCGGGAAATCACTGCGAATTTTTGCGATATCATACATGATCAGCCTTTCACTCCTACGACTGCGACCGTCAGCACCGCCATCGCGAACGCCAGCACAAACACCGTGGCGATTAGACCCAACAGCACTTTGCCAGCCGAGGCAAACCCGTGCAACTCGGCGATAAAACTCGCTAACACCCAGAGAAACAACACCAGTCCGAACAGGCCCAAAGCGGCGGCCAAAGACGGCGACAACACCACCAGCACAATCTGCCCCAGTTGCAACAGGCTCAGCAATGCCTCGGTCCAAGCGATCAAAACCAGCGCATCGGTCAAGCGGCCCCTGCCCCCGAACATCCGCCCAATGCCTTGCACCAGCATCGCCATTGCAACCATCACAAGGCCTTGAAGAAAGGCAACTTGCAGAGGATTTTGGAACATTTGCAGGATGTTAGGATCGAGCTGCTCGGGTGCCACCAACATGGAAACACCCGTCAGTCCGGCCGAAATCACCGCCATCAGCGCGATCGCCAGAACCGCCGTCGATGCCGGAAACTGCCAATCCAGCAAGCGGCGGGCGGCACTGCGGGGGCTTTGTAGACTTTGTTGCAGCAAAAGCGTCAGATCAGCTTGCATCGCCACGCTCCGCTTCCCGCAACATCGACATCCAGATCCACACAAAGCCCAATCCGACCAGCGCTGCCACCAGATTGGCTTGCAGACCCGGCCCGATCATCCCCGCGACAAGCCCTTGCAACAGCATCCCCGGCGTCACCGCCAGAAGCGCCGCGAACAACGCCAGCCGCGCAGAATAGTAACTGCCCTTCCCACCCATTGCTTTGGCAATCCAATGGCTTACCGCCGCCAACAGATACCACACCGGGATCAATGCAAGCATCGCCAGACCTGCCCCTACCAACCGCTGCACCATCGGCACATCGGGTTGAAGCACTGTCTGCCGCGACAGGAAAGGCCAACGCGCCACGAAAGCCAATACCATAAATGCCACCAGCAGGCTGAACGCGAATGGCTCAGATTTGGGCCGCTGCAAATGCCTACGCATCACCACTTGCGGCTGCCGCCACGCCTGCACAATATCGGTTGTCACTGACATTTAATGCTCGTGACGCGCCAGCCAGCTTTGCAACCGAGCCCTGATATCTTCGGAAATCACCTCGTCCTCAATCTCCGAGATCGCCTCGGCGAGGAAGGCCAGTACCAGCAGTGACTGCGCCTGCCGCAACGGCACACCGCGCGAGCGCAGGTAGAACAAAGCCGTCTCATCAATCGCGCCCGAGGTCGAGCCGTGGCTACATTTCACGTCATCGGCGTAGATTTCCAGCTCGGGCTTGGCGAGAAACTGGCTGTCACCATCCAGCATCAGCGCCTGGCTGATCTGATAGCCATCGGTCTTCTGCGCGCCCTGTTTCACCAGAATCTTGCCCTGAAACACCCCAACAGCGCCGTTTTTCAGAACTTTCTTGAACACCTGACGGCTTTCGCAACGCTCTGCGGCATGGGTGATAAACACGGTGTCGTCGTGGTGAAAGTCGCCATCGCCCAAGGCCGCGCCCGCAACATGCGCCACCGAATCCGAACCCAGCAGTTCCAGCACCGCATCGTTGCGGGTCAGACGGCCATTCGCGGTCAAAGTGAAGGATTTGAACGCGGCATTGCGGCCGATGCGGGCAAACAGATGCGTCACCGCTTGCCTTGTATGCGCCCGGCCTTGCGCCCGGATATGATGAAAGCGCGCGCCATCGGCGACCTCAATCTCCATCACATGATTGAAGCGGGCAGCAGCCGCACCGTTCTCCAGAATGGTGACTTCTGCGCCGGATTCCACCTTAATGCAGTGATGCAGGATCACGTCAGAAGCTATTGATTTGTGCTGGTAAATCAGAGAAATCGGCTTGGCTGGCGTCTGCGTCACCCGGATCAGCAAGCCATCATCCGCAAAAGCTGAATTCAGCGCCGCAAAGGGCCGCTGCACCGGGTTTTGGCCACGGGTTTCCAGCACGCCATAAAGCCCGCTCGCCCAGTGAATATCGGCCTCTGCCGCATCAGACAGCCGCTCAATCTGCACGCCCTCCAGTCCCAAAGCGTCGGACTGGCTGGCATCAAACACGCCATCGACAAACACGAGTTTCAACCGATCCACATCGTTAAACGGTGCAGGCTCGTCGCCCGGATCGAACAGATTGACGGAGGCAGCCTCTACCGCGTTCAGCCCGGTCGGATCAGTATAACGCCAATATTCATCGCGTTTGCCGGGCAGCCCCATCGCGGTCAGACGCGCCAAAGCATCGCTGCGCGCGGACCCCAGCCAGCCCCGCGGTGCAAAGCTTAAAGCGGCAATCCGCGCCTGCAACGCATCTTGCTTTGATTGCAAAACCGCCATCAGACACCCTCCGCCAAAAGGTCCGCATAGCCGTTGTTCTCAACTTCCAGCGCCAGTTCTGGCCCGCCGGTTTTGATGATCCGCCCCGCCGCCATAATATGCACAAAATCGGGTTTGATATGGTCCAGAAGCCGTTGATAATGCGTGATAACTAGGAAAGAACGCCTTGCCCCACGCAAGGCGTTGACGCCTTCCGCCACCAGCTTCATCGCATCGACATCTAAGCCAGAATCCGTCTCATCCAAGATGCACATCTTCGGTTCCAGCATCGCCATTTGCAGGATCTCATTGCGCTTTTTTTCGCCGCCCGAGAACCCGACATTGACCGGACGCTTCAGCATCTCGGCATCAATTTGCAGTGCCTTCGCCTTTTCCCGCACCAGTTTCAGGAAATCACCCGCCGAGATTTCAGCCTCTCCACGCGCCTTGCGCTGCGCGTTTACCGCAGTGCGCAGAAAGGTCATATTGCCGACGCCGGGGATCTCCACTGGATACTGAAACGCCAAAAAAAGCCCCGCAGCAGCCCGTGCTTCCGGCTCCATCGCCAGCAGCTCTTGGCCCTCTAGCTTGGCCGAACCCTCAGTCACCTGATAGCCATCACGACCCGACAGCACATAAGACAGCGTCGATTTGCCCGAGCCGTTCGGCCCCATGATCGCATGCACTTCGCCAGCGCCGATATTCAGGTTAACCCCGCGCAGAATAATTTTGTCTTCTTCTTGAAGTTTGACGTGCAGGTTATTGATTTCGAGCATTTTTCCCTCATTCATCTTATGGCGCAGCCCTGAAGAGCCGCGCGCCACAAATTCCTAGCCGACCGAGCCTTCAAGGCTGATCGCAACCAGACTTTGCGCTTCCATTGCAAATTCCATCGGCAGCGCCTGCAACACTTCCTTGCAGAAGCCGTTCACCACCAGCGCTACCGCTTCTTCTTCGTCCATTCCGCGCGAGCGGCAATAGAACAGCTGATCGTCATCCACCTTGCTGGTCGTCGCTTCGTGTTCGACCCGGCTGGAATTGTTCTTCACCTCGATATAAGGCACGGTATGCGCGCCGCATTTATCGCCGATCAGCAGGCTGTCGCACTGGGTATAGTTACGGCTATCGGTGGCTTTTGGGTGCATTGACACCAAGCCACGATAGGTATTCTGCGCCCTGCCCGCCGATATGCCCTTGGAAACAATACGAGATTTCGTGCGCTTGCCTAAGTGCACCATCTTGGTGCCAGTGTCGGCCTGCTGTGCGTTGTTGGCGATGGCAATCGAGTAAAACTCGCCTTGGCTGTCATCGCCGCGCAGGATACAGGACGGGTATTTCCAAGTAATCGCGCTGCCAGTCTCAACTTGCGTCCACATCACTTTCGCCCGGTCGCCACGGCAATCCGCGCGTTTGGTGACGAAATTATAGATGCCGCCCAGGCCGTTTTCATCGCCCGGATACCAGTTCTGCACCGTGGAATATTTCACCTCGGCGTCTTCCAAAATCACCAGCTCCACCACCGCCGCGTGCAACTGGTTGGTGTCGCGCTTTGGCGCCGTGCAGCCTTCCAAGTAGCTGACATAGCTGCCTTTATCGGCAATTATCAGTGTGCGTTCAAACTGCCCGGTGTTCTCGGCGTTGATGCGGAAATAAGTCGAAAGCTCCATCGGGCAGCGGGTGCCGGGTGGGATGTAGACAAACGAGCCATCAGAAAACACCGCCGAATTCAGCGTCGCAAAGAAGTTATCCGACTGCGGCACCACCGAGCCGATGTATTTTTTCACCAGTTCGGGGTGTTCCTTGATTGCTTCCGAAATCGAGCAGAAGATCACCCCGGCTTTCGCAAGTTCTGCCTTGAACGTAGTGCCGACCGACACGGAATCGAACACCGCATCAACCGCAACCTTACGTTCGCCCATCGTCTCGGCACCCTCAACCCCGGCCAGAATAAGCTGTTCTTTCAGAGGGATGCCGAGTTTTTTGTAGGTGGCCAAGATTTTGGGGTCAACGTCGTCCAAAGACTTCGGCTTCACCGCCATGCTTTTCGGTTTGGCGTAGTAATACTGATCCTGATAGTCGATTTTCGGATAGTGCAGCATCGCCCAATGCGGCTCTTCCATCTGCACCCAGCGCCGATAGGCGGTCAGACGCCATTCCAGCATCCACTCGGGTTCTTCATTCTTCGACGAAATCAGTCGCACGATGTCCTCAGAGACACCTTTTGGCGCGTAATCCATCTCAATTTCTGTTGACCAGCCGTATTTATAGGTGCCAGACATCGCATGAACGGTTTCAATCGTCTCCCGATCCACCCCATCCCGCACTTCCAGATCTAACTCGGCCATCACTATCTTCCTTATATCCCAAGGCGTTGCCGCCTGAAGTTCACGCGACGCGCGAACGTATCCGTTTGTAGTCCCGCGCCCAAGCTTCGGCAAAGCGCAGCACTTGGGTCTCTGTCACATCCGGCCCCAGCGAGATGCGGATCGCCTGACCCGCCGCCTCATCCGCAAATCCCATCGCCTTCAGCACCCGACTGGCGCGCACTTTGCCGCTGGAACAGGCCGACCCCGCCGAGACCGCAAACCCCGCCAGATCCATCGCCATCACCTGGGTTTCGCCCTTCCAGCCGGGCGCAATCAGGTTCAGCGTGTTCGGCAAACGTTTCGCTTTATTCCCGACTGAAATAATCTCAAATACCATGGCGGACAATGCTGAATCTAGAATATTTCTAATTTCAGCCACGCGGTCCCAAACCCCATCCGCCAGATCGCGCGCAGCAGCCTCTGCCGCCGCCGCAAAGCCTGCGATGCCGATCAGGTTTTCGGTGCCAGCCCGCCTGCCCATTTCCTGCCCGCCGCCCTTCAACTGGGACGCCACATCCAAGCCCTGCCGCAGCACCAAAGCGCCGATGCCTTTCGGGCCACCCAGCTTATGCGCCGACACAAGCCCCATCTCGCAACCCAGCCAGTTGAACGCCAGTGGCAGCTTGCCAAAGCCTTGAGTCAAATCAGAAACTGCCAAGCCTTGCGGTAAATCCTGCACCACGCCGGTCTCCGAATTCGCCAGTTGCAGCGCAGTCCGCGAGGGGTCAAGCACCGTCACCCGGCCTTCCGAATCCACCGAAAGAGCTGCCTCACACCACGCCGAAACCGCCTCATGCTCCACTTGCGCACAGACCAAACCCCGCCCCGCACAAGCCAAAGCCGCAGCCTCGGTCGCCCCCGAGGTGAACACGATATCCGCGCCCTCAGCCCCCAGCGCAGAGGCAATTTTCCGCCGCGAGCGTTCCATCAACGCCTTTGCCGCCCGCCCCTCGGCATGGACCGAAGATGGATTGCCCACCACCTCCATCGCCGCAATCATCGCCGCGCGCGCTTCAAGGCGCAGCGGCGTGGTCGCGTTCCAATCGAGGTAAATCCGGTTCATTCGTCCACCACATCCACCACCCGGAACAGTGCAGGCACCGCAGGGCATGGGGTCATCGCGTTGCCGATCACATCCGAGAGGCGCGTTTGGTGCAAAAACACATAGACATGCGCCGAAAGCCCCTCCCACAGCCGATTGGTCAGGCTTTGCGCTCGGCTTCCCGACACGCCACCCGAGGCCCCCGCTCCCGAATGCATTGCATCGACATTTTCCTCAACCGCCTCCATCACCTCAGATATCCGAATTGAATCCGGGCTGCGCGCCAGACGGTAGCCGCCTCCCGGCCCGCGCACCGCTTCCACCAAACCGGCGCGGCGCAGCTTGACGAACAACTGCTCCAGATAGGGCAGCGACAGATCCTGCCGCTTGGCAATCGCCGCCAGCGACATCAGATCATCACTGCCTTTGACCTCGGCCAAAGCCAGATCGGCCAGCGCTACCATCGCGTAACGCCCCTTGGTCGATAGTTTCATGCCCAGCACCCACCCAATTTCGTGACTATCCATTGACGTCGGGGGTGCGTCCGCTTAACTCAACCCCAGTCTATGAGCGGTTTTGCCGCTTTAGAATGGTTCTAGTATATCCGAGCGAATTCGTCAACAATTCGTTCAGAAACAGGCACGGAGCTTACATGCCCGAAGTTATTTTCGCCGGCCCAGAAGGCCGCCTCGAAGCGCGTTACCATCCGCAAAAAGAGCGTGATGCGCCGATTGCCATCGTGCTGCATCCGCATCCGGCTTACGGCGGCACGATGAACAACAAGGTTGTCTACAACCTGCACTACGCTTTTTACAACCTTGGCTTCACCGTGATGCGGTTCAACTTCCGTGGCGTCGGGCGTTCGCAGGGTGAATATGACATGGGCATTGGCGAGCTGTCGGATGCCGCCAGCGCTTTGGATTACCTGCAAAGCATGAACCAGAACGCCAAGCATTGCTGGGTGGCCGGGTTCTCTTTCGGCGCGTGGATCGGCATGCAACTGCTGATGCGTCGGCCCGAGATTACCGGATTTATTTCAGTCGCCCCGCCGGCGAACCTGTATGATTTCAGCTTCCTCGCGCCCTGCCCGGCGTCTGGCCTGATCATCAACGGCACCGCCGATAAGGTGGCCCCGCCGAAAGATACCACCAATCTGGTGAACAAACTGCACGAGCAGAAGGGCATCACCATCACCCACACCCAGATCGAGGGCGCCGATCACTTCTTCAAGGATGAGGAAGCCCATATGAAGCCGATGATCGACACGGTTTCCGGCTATGTGAAGCGTCGTCTCACCGAAGTGACCCGCTAAATGGGCGTCGTCGAGGATATGGGCGATGCGCTCGCCCGCGACGTGATCGCCGCAATGGAAGAACTCGACGACCACCGCCTACCCGACAAGGTGTCGAAAGTGCTGCTCGACGCCTCGCCCACCATGCAAGAGGCGTTCCTGACCGCCTACCGCGTCCGCGTCGCCGAGATGCGCGGGCGCAAATTCGTCGAGGCTTTGCTGAAAGCCAAGCGCGAAGGCACCGCCCCACCGCCGGGGCCCCATATGCAGAGCGGCCATTGAGCGCCAAGCCCGCTGATACCCGTCTGGAAGCGCAATTCGCGTTTCTGAATGAGGCAGATCGCCTGAAATCGGTGCTGCGCGCCACGACTTTGTGCGATGGCTCGCGGCGGGAAAACTCTGGCGAACATTCTTGGCACCTCGCGCTTTACGCGCTGGTGCTGGCCGACCAAACCGCCCCCGGCGTCGATATCTCCCGCGTGATCAAGATGCTCTTGGTGCATGATCTGGTGGAAATCGACGTCGGCGACGTGCCGATCCACTCCGCCAATGGCCTAGCCCATGCCAGCACCGACACTCAAGCCGCCGAATCCCGCGCCGCTGATCGGATATTCGGCATGCTTCCTCCCGACCTGCGTGACGACCTGCGCGCCATTTGGGATGAGTTTGAAGCAGCCCTTACCCCCGACGCCATCTTCGCCAAATCGCTGGACCGCGTGCAGCCGGTGATGGCCAACCTGCAATCGGGCGGTGGCACTTGGATCACCTACAACGTGACGGCGGATCAGTTGGAATCCCGCGTCGGCAGCAAAATCGCCAAGGGCGCGCCGAGGCTGTGGGATTGGGTGAAAGCGCAAACCTCGGTGTTCTTTGCAAAATGAGTCCGCGCACCCGTAGCATCGCTATCGTTCTCTGCCTTGCAATCACGATTCTGTCTGGCGTCAGCTTTGTATACGCAACTGATGGGTTTTACGGGACTGTAGCCCCATCGTTCTGGAGAGCCTTGCATCCTACTACGCTTCGGCAATCCGACGATGTGTTTCTTTGTAATTCTATGAATGGCCAAGGAAGCGATGAAGAAGTTTTCGTAATGATGTTCGTGTTGCTATCGCCTCTAATTCTGTTCAGGCTCATACGTTTGCAGACGCGTCCAAGCTGGATTGAGTTCTGCATTTTCGGGATTCTGTCTTTGCCATTCTTTATTGGCATGTATACGGGCCCGGCCACTTGCGCTGACATTGTGCTAACACTGTATGTCGGCAAGAATCTCGCGCTCGGGCTTTGTTTGCTGGCTTGGACCTTCACAGCAGCCCTATATCTTAGCATTGGCAAACGCATATAAGAATTCGGTATACCGTCGCATACCATCTTCCCTTTCACATGATTTTCAGGCTCTGTTGCACAAATCAGCCTGAGGTCGAGTTTTCCCTTCCGCTGGACAGAGTCATCCCACACGTTGAGTTTGCGGCGTTCCAAGTGCCGTAAATCGGTTCAGGATCGCCGCCCTG
>NZ_JAFCTX010000023.1:0-78158 GCF_049896245.1 Cypionkella sp. TWP1-2-1b2
CCGAAGCGGCGCCCGCAACAGATGCGATGGCCGCAACCGAAGCAGCGCCCGCAACAGATGCGATGGCCGCAGGCTCTGCGCGTCAGCCGATGGTACGCGATGGCTATGTGGCCGCAGATGCGACCTATCTCACCTCGGAAAAGCTGACCGGCGCGAAGGTTTATGACGCAACGGATGCTGCGATTGGCGAAGTGGCTAATCTTGTGCTGTCTGCGGATGGACAGGTGACGCAAGTGATCGTTGATGTGGGTGGTTTCCTGGGCATGGGTGAAAAGCCCGTCGCTTTGCCGCTGGCCGATATCGACATTCTGCGCGCCACGGAAGGTGACGACGTGCGTGTGTATCTTAGCCAGACCAAAGAGCAGCTGGAAGCGATGCCGAACTATGAAGGCTGATCTTTAACAGTCTGCAATCTGAAGGTCCGCCCCAACAGGCGGGCCTTTTCGTGACGTTTCATCTGTCTTGAGGCGAATTTCTGACCGCCCCGCACCCAGCGTGTTGAAAAATTCAACGGGCTTGTTTAACCCGGTAGCGAAGCTTAGGCGGGCCACAAAAAGCCATCTCGCCTTTCATGCCACAAGGATCGCGCGGATGTTGATTGATCTGGACGCCATTTTCGCATCGTCCCCCTCGCCGCATGTGTTGCTGGACCGTGATCTGCGGATGATCTGGGCGAACGACGCCTATCTTGCCGTGACAGGCCGCACGCGCAGCCAGTTGATTGGTCGCATCATGACCGAAGAATTCCCGGCACCGCCCGATCCTATCGCCGACCGGATGCTGCGGTCTTCCTTCAAGAAGGTGTTTGAAAACGCCGTCACCGATCATTTGCCTTTGATCCCCTATCCGATTGTCGGGGCGGATGGCATACTCGAATCCCGGTACTGGAGTGCAACACACACGCCGCTGATCGACGCGCAGGGTCAGGTCGAATACCTGCTGCAAAATACCAATGATGTGACCCGGCTTTATGTCGCATCTACGGCTGACCGTGCCGCAAACGTTGCCGATCACACGACAATGATGCGCAGAGCCGAGGGCGTGGCGCGGCAAAATCTGGCGCTGGGTAGCGTTGCGCAGTTTTTCCGCACGATTTTCGATCAAGCCCCCGGCTTTATTGCCATCGTCTCTGGGCCGGATCACGTTTTCCAACTGACCAATGCCGCCTATCAAGACCTGATCGGGCGGGCAGATGTTTTGGGCAAGACCGTGCGTGCCGCGCTGCCAGAATTGCAGGGGCAGGGATTTTTCGAACTGTTGGATCAGGTTTACAGCTCTGGCACGGCCTTTTCGCAGACCGGGGCTGCCGTGCGGTTCCGCCCGCACGAAGGTAATGCCGAATTTCAACGCTTCGTCGACTTCATCTTTCAGCCGTTGCGCAACTCGGATGGCCTGATAACGGGCATTTTCGTGCAAGGCCACGATGTGACAAAGCAGAAGGCCGCCGAGTTCGAGTTGATTGAGACGCGCGAGCGGTTCCGCACCATGGCGCAATCCATGCCGAATCAGGTTTGGACAGCGGCGCCTGATGGTGGGCTTGATTGGCTGAACGATCAGACCTACGCCTATACCGGCTTGGATGAAACCGGGCTGCGTGGCACGGCCTGGGGGCAGGCAGTGCATCCCGATGATGTGGAGCAGGCTGCGGCGAATTGGGCGGCGGCGATTGCTGGCGGTGTGCAATACGAGACTGAATTTCGCATCCGCCGCCATGACGGTGTGTATCGGTGGTTCATCGTGCGGGCTGCGCCGATTTACTGTGCCGAGGGTCGCGTGGAACGCTGGGTCGGCACCAATACCGACATTGAGGATTTGAAGCTGGCGGAAGCCGCGATTGCCCAGATGAACCAGACGCTGGAAGACCGCGTCGCCGAGCGCAACCGCGAGCTTGAGGTGGTGAACGCCGCCCTGCGCCAAAGTCAGAAGATGGAGGCCATCGGCAACCTTGCCGGTGGTATCGCACATGATTTCAACAACCTGCTGCAAACCATCAGTGGCAGTCTGCAACTGGCGATGCGCAGGATTGACCCTAACTCGGATGCGCTGCCACGCGTGGCGCTGGCGATGAAAGCGGTCGAGCGCGGAGCGACGCTCGCCTCGCAACTGTTGTCGTTCGAGCGCAGGCAGCCGCTTGCGCCGAAAGTGATCAACCTTGGCCGGCTGTTGCGCGATGCGGGCAATATCGTGCGCAGCGCCATCGGTGAAGGCGTCGAGGTGGAAACCATCGTTGCGGGTGGGCTGTGGAACACCTGTGTTGACCCCACCAATGTCGAAAGCGTTGTGCTGAACATGGCGATCAACGGGCGTGACGCGATGGAGGGCCACGGCAAGCTGACCATCGAGGTCGGCAATGCCGATCTGGATGATGCCTATGCGCGCAGGCATCTGGATGTGGTGCCGGGGCAATATGTGATGCTGGCGGTGACGGATACCGGGTCGGGCATGTCTCCGGATGTGATCGAGCGGGTGTTTGACCCGTTTTTCACCACCAAACCCGAAGGTCGCGGCACCGGACTCGGCATGTCTATGGTCTACGGCTTTGTGAAGCAATCCGGCGGCCATATCAAAATCTACAGCGAGACCGGCAGCGGCACCTCGGTGAAAATCTACCTGCCCCGCTCGCTGGATGCCGAAGAACTGCCGCCCAACCTGCCTTATGACGATCTGACCGGCGGCCATGAGACAATCCTGCTGGTCGAGGATGACGAGGATGTGCGCGTGACCGCAGCGCATCTGCTGAATGATCTGGGCTATACCGTGCTGCAAGCCCGCGACGCCGACCGCGCCTTGGCGGTGATCGAAAGCGGTGTGCGGATTGATCTTTTGTTCACCGATGTGGTGATGCCGGGTAAAGTCACCAGCCGCGAGATGGCCGACCGCGCCCGCCAGCTGATCCCGCAGCTGCCGGTGCTGTTCACCTCGGGCTATACCCGCAATTCCATCGTGCATGGCGGCAGGCTTGATCCGGGGGTGCAACTGCTGAGCAAACCCTACACCCAAGAGCAACTGGCGCTGAAAATCCGCGAGGTTTTGGGCAAGCCAAGTGCCGCCATCGACGTGCCGCCGATTGCTGAAAGCGCTAGCTTGACCGCCGGACAGCCAAGCACCTGGGCCTCCGCAATAGCGGGTCTGCGGGTTCTGGCCTGTGAAGATCAAGTGCTGATCCGCATGGATTTGGTGGACGGTCTGGAAGAAAACGGCTGCGTGGTGCAAGGCGTTGGAACCGGCACAGAGGCGCTTGCAGCATTGCAGAACGCGCGGTTTGATCTGTTGATCGTCGATGTCGGCCTGCCGGATATGTCGGGGGTCGAGGTGGCACGGCGCGCGGTTGCGCTGTTCAGCGATCTTCTGATCATCTTTGCAACCGGCGAACGCAGCGTTACCGGGATAGACGATCTGCCCAATCATGCGATTTTGGGCAAACCATTCTCGGATCGGGAATTGACAGAAGCCATCCTCGAGTTGCTGGCAAAGTAACAGCAGGCTGGCACCAAACCAAAAGTGCTAAGTGCCGGATAACCGCCCAACAAAGCCAGCCTGTGTTGACGAACATAACGAGAACATCTATGTTGCTGTCATGACAACCATGACCCTTCAAGACAAACTGGCGATCCTGTCGGATGCGGCAAAATACGACGCATCCTGTGCCTCGTCTGGCGGTGAAAAACGCGATTCCCGCAAGGGCGGTGTTGGGTCTTCCGGCGGCAGCGGCATTTGCCACGCCTACACGCCGGACGGGCGCTGCATCTCGCTGCTGAAAATCCTGATGACGAATTTCTGCATCTTTGACTGCGCCTATTGCATCAACCGGGTGTCGTCGAACGTCGAACGCGCGCGATTCACGGTGGAAGAAGTGGTGTCGCTGACGCTGGAGTTTTACCGCCGCAATTACATCGAGGGGCTGTTTTTGTCGTCGGGCATCATCCGCTCGCCGGATCAGACCATGGCCGATATGGTGCGTATCGCGCAGATCTTGCGGCAAGATCATGGTTTCAAAGGCTATATCCACCTGAAAACCATCCCGGATGCCTCGCCCGAGTTGATCAAATCCGCCGGGCTTTATGCCGACCGGCTGTCGATCAATGTCGAATTGCCGCAGGATGCCAGCCTGCGCCAGCTTGCCCCCGAAAAGCGCCCCGAAACCATCCGCGCCACCATGGCGCAGGTCCGGCTGGAGGGGGAAGCGGCGAAGGACCGCTCGCATACCGGCAAAAAGCCACCGCGCTTTGCGCCTGCGGGTCAAAGCACGCAGATGATCATCGGCGCGGATGGCACCGATGATGTGACGATCCTGACCAGCGCGACGCGGCTTTACACCGGGTACAAGCTGCGCCGGGTGTATTATTCGGCGTTCTCGCCGATCCCGGATGCCTCGGCCGCGCTGCCGCTGATCCAACCGCCGTTGTTGCGCGAGCATCGCTTGTATCAGGCCGATTGGCTGCTGCGGTTTTATGGCTTCAGCGCCGATGAAATTGCCACCGGGGCCACCGCGGGGCATCTGGACCTTGATCTTGATCCAAAGCTGGCTTGGGCGTTGCAGCATCGCGGGTTGTTTCCGCTGGACGTGAACAAAGCCACCCGCGACATGCTGCTGCGCGTGCCGGGGTTTGGCACCCGCACAGTGGATCGCATCATAAGCGCCCGCAAACACCACAGCCTGCGGTTTGAAGATCTGGTGCGGATCGGTGCGTTGATGAAGAAGGCCAAAGCCTTCATCAGCTTGCCGGGGTGGACTCCGGCAGGGATGACCGACAGCGCCAATCTGCGCGCACGGTTTGCCCCGCCGCCCGAGCAGTTGCGCCTGATTTGAGTTATGCCGTCCCCCTGCCCCAGCGCGGCACCTTTGCGGCTTGGCGACAGGCGGCGCGGATCGCGATCTCACACCGCATCCCGCCCGATCAGTTGGAATGGGGCGGCGATGGCGGCCTGTTTGCCGCAGACCCGCTGCCCGATGCACCCGGCCCGCATCAGATCCGCGTGACCGAAGGCTTTCTGAAACTGGCGGAATCAGTGATCTGGCATTCTGCGCCTGAGCGGTTTTCACTGCTGTATCAGGCACTTTGGCGGATCGACCAGCGCGACGGCACACCGTTGTCGCAGGCCGATCCGCTGGGCCGCAGGCTGCATCTGATGGCCAAGGGCGTCAGCCGCGATATCCACAAGATGCACGCCTTTGTGCGGTTTCGCGAACTGCCCTCTGACACGCCGCGCCGCAGCTTTGCCGCTTGGTTCGAGCCGGAGCATAACACGATGGAACCGGGGGCTGCGTTTTTCGCCAAGCGATTTGGCGATATGGATTGGATGATCGCCACCCCCCGCCTGACCGCGCAATTCCGCGCGGGCGCGCTAAGTTTCGGCCCCGCAGGCGCGCGTCCCGATTTGCCAGAGGACGCGTCAGAATCGCTCTGGGCGACCTATTTCGCCAATATTTTCAACCCAGCGCGGATCAAGCTGGATGCGATGCGATCAGAGATGCCACTGAAATACTGGAAGAACCTGCCCGAAACCCGGTTGATCCCCGAAATGCTGAAAGATGCCGAAGCCCGCGTGCAGCGGATGCGCGATGCCGGGGCCAGCGTTGCGCGTCCGGGGTCTGCGCCCGTCTCGACGCGCTATCGCGATGCGATGCCGCAAGCGGTCGCCCTGCCCGACAGCTTGGATCAAGCCAAAGCCGCCGCCAGCCAGTGCCGCCGCTGTGGGCTGTGCGAGGCCGCCACCCAAACCGTCTGGGGCGCGGGTGCGCCGGATGCCGTGCTGATGATTGTGGGCGAACAGCCCGGCGATCAGGAAGACCTTGCAGGTCGGCCTTTTGTGGGGCCAGCGGGTCAGGCGCTGCATCAGGCGATGGCTGCGGCGCGCGTTGATCCGGGCAAGGTTTGGCTGACCAACGCGGTGAAGCATTTCAAATTCACTCCGCGTGGCAAGATGCGAATGCACCAATCCCCCGACCGCGCCGAAATAGAGCACTGTCGCTGGTGGCTGGGGTTAGAACTTGGCTTTATCCAGCCCCGCCTGACGCTGGCCTTGGGGGCTTCGGCGGCCTTTGCGCTGACAGGCGATGCCAGCCCGCTTGGCGCGCGGCGCGGCAAAGTGCAGATCGGTCTGCACGATGGCCCGGTTCTGCTGTCATGGCATCCAGCCTATATCTTGCGGCTGCCAGACCCGGCTGCGCAAGCGCGCGCAAGGCAAGAGTTGATCGACGATCTGCGGCTGGCATTTGCTTTGGCTTGCGCTGAGACGTGAATACAGCAACGCCCAAGGCGCAAATCTGCGCGCCTTGGGCTGAGCATTTCAGGGCAAAAACTCGCCTGCCCATGCCGCAATCAAAGCATGAAGTGTTCGCCCATATCTGGCTGGTCGCCGGTCAGCTTTGCCTTGGCGACGTTGAAGATGAAGGCAATGCCCGAGGTCGGCGTGGCCCAAACCTCGCCGCTTTCCAGCGTGAACGACAGCAGGCGCACATCAGGATCGTCGATGCCGCCATCAAACCAGGCATCGGTGACAGTGCCCCACAACTCCTCCAGCTTGGCGCGATCCTGTGATAGTGCCAACGCGCCTTTCAGATGGGCGTGCAGACCATGACCGTTATCGGCCACAATATAGCTGGCCTCAACGGGTCCGCCTTCAACGGCGTCCACAACGTCGGTGCCTTGGGCGGTGATAAACCACAACGTGTTGGACTCGCGTTCAGCGTGATGTGACATCGGCACCAGACGCGCGCCGTCATTTGCATCCAACATGCCTGCGTTGATTTTGGTCACGCGGTCCCAGAATTCATCTTTACTCATTTGGAAAGTCCTTGGTTCTTGATCCTTTACGGGATCAGTTGCACAGCTGATCAACGCAAAGCTTTCAACGCAGTTCCCAAGATTCGCGACAGTGGCGCGGCCGCCCAGAGACTGCCGCCACATCGCTGTGCAATCAGCCGCGTATTGCACAAACCTAAGGACCACCATGATCACGGGGCAAAAATCCGTTTTGGACACTTTAAGGATTGTGGCGTCTGGCAGGGGGCTGACACCCGCATGTGTTTCAACACTGCTGGGTCGATTTGGCATGTAACACGCAAGTCTCAGGCGAGTCTCAGGATCGCGTGCAGCTTGGCCGAAACGGATTTATCCGATCCGGAGAAATCAACGCAGGACGCGCTGCGTTTGTTTGCTAACTTCCCGCTATCCGCAACTTGACGTTGCCATGCGGCAGATTGCGGAGGTGCAGCGGGGAGGCTGCACTGAGGGGGAACGACCGTCACACCAAAGGCCAGCGCCGTCGCCGGGGTTGCCACAGGACGCCGCCGCGTCACTTACCCCCAACCGTTGGGGGCCGCATACGAATAGAGAGTTTCAGAAGTGAGCAGAGAAAACATTGCGTTGATCGTGGGGGCGACGGGGCTTTCCGGCAGCTATACCCTGTTCCGCTGGACTTGGCTGTGGGCGCAGATCGCGGGCTATTTCGGGCTTGAGGTGGCGGACTATCCCGGCCATCCGGTGCCGCTGGAAACCCAGATGGCCGATGCGCCTGCGGTTTGGGCCGAGATCGTGGCGAAGCACGGTTTGCAGGATATCCCGGTCGGCACGTTGGCCTCATGGTGGCACAGCGATGCCGATCTGGGCCGCACACTGGAATGTTTCACCGACATGACCAACAGCCGCGCGTTGGGGTTTGCCGCCTATCAGCAGACCAACCACAGCTTTTTCGATGTGTTCGACACGCTGCGTGCGCAGCGCATCATCCCCTCCTGACCTGCGAGTATCGCCATGCATTACGTGATCCATTGCCTTGATCATCCGGGCGCTGTCGAAAAACGCCTGAGCCATTATGAGGCGCATAAGGCCTATCTTGGCGCTGCCGCCCTGAAAACCGTGATCTCGGGGCCGCTGCTGGCCGATGACGAGGCGACGATGATCGGCAGCTGTTTTGTGGTCGAAGCCGCATCTTTGGCCGAGGTTGAGGCGTTCAACCAAGCCGATCCGTTCTTCAAGGCGGGGCTGTGGGCCAATATTTCGATCCGTCCTTTCAGCAAGCGTGTGGATAACCGGACATGAGCGCACCTGTAGGCATTGCGCTGGTCGGTATGGGCTGGTGGGGCAAGAAGATGCTCAACGTGCTGGGGGCAGCGCCGGGTGATATCCGCGTGGTGCGGGCGGTGGAACCCGATGTGGCGGGCGTGCAGGCGCTGTGTGATGCCAAGGGCATTCCGGTTTCGGCAGATTACGCCGATGCGCTGAATGATCCCAGCGTTGAGGCTGTGGTGCTGGCGACGCCACATTCCCTGCACGAAGCGCAGATCGCGGTGGCGGTGGCGGCGGGCAAGCAGGTGTTTTGCGAAAAACCGCTGGCGCTGACCAAGGCGGGGGCGGAAAAGGCTGTCGCCTTGTGCCAAGGGGCCGGGCTGGTGTTGGGCATGGGGCACAAGCGGCGGTGGGAACCGCCGATTGCCGCGATGCTGGCAGCGGCGGACAGTGGCGCTTTGGGGCGTTTGCACCAGATCGAGGCCAATTTCAGCCATGACAAGTTCCTGAGCCTTGATCGAGACAACTGGCGATTGAAGGCCGATCAGGCCCCGGCGGGCGGTATGACGGCGACGGGGATTCACCTGCTCGATCTGTCGGTGCGGCTGATGGGGGCTGCGGAAAGCGTGTTGTGCATCTGCGAGCGGCTGTCGTCTGACCTGCCCAACGGTGACACGGTGGCGGCGTTTGTGAAGTTCAAGGGCGGTGGTACGTCTTACGTCTCGGCCTCTCTCGCCAACCCGTTCATGTCGCGGTTTACGGTTTATGGATCAAAGGGTTGGATCGACATTCGCGATAAGGCGCATGTCGAAAGCCCGGATGGCTGGATCGTAACCTCTGCGATGGAGGGCGGGCCGATCACCACGGTGGAAGTTGCCCCCGCCGAGCCCGTGAAGGACAACCTTGTGTCCTTCGCCCGTGCGGTTCGGGGCTCGGAAACCTATCCGATCACCGCCGCGCATCTGGTTGATAACATTGCCTTGTTAGAGGCGATCTTTGCATCCGCCCTGTCGGGCAAGATCGAAACCGTGGCTTAAGGATCGCGTTATGAAAGCCCTGATTTTTGACGCACCGAAAAAGCCGCTGCTGACACAAGTGCAGATGCCGACCATCGCCGAGAATGAGGTGATGATCCGCACATCCTGCGTTGGGATTTGCCATTCCGATTACGAATTGTTGGCGGGGCAATATATTATCCCGATCAGCTATCCCGTCACCCCCGGCCATGAATGGGTGGGTGAAGTGGTTGAGGTTGGCCGCAATGTCAAAGGCTTGGCGCGGGGCGACCGCGTGGTGGGCGAATGTGTGTAGGAGGGTAGCACGTTCTGGACAAATGAAGAAAAGGTAAATGAGGTGCCAAGTCTCTGAAAGTGTTTAGGAAAACGGTGGGTTAAGCTGGCTATGCCTTTGAAGGGCTGTGAAAGATCGTGCCCTAAAATGCGTGCAAACCGTGCATCTTCCTAGCATTCAGCTAGCACTTTTCTACGGAAAGCTAACACATTGGCAGCAAAGGCTTTCATCCGATGTGAGACCAAAAGATCACTGCAAATTTAGTGATTTGTCCAGAAGGTAACTTAGTGAAAATTAGCTAAGTTCAGAACCTAGGACATACCTTAGCTAATTTGTTCGGCCATATTTGTAATCAATGGGTTAGGCGCGTTTTTCGGGGTGGTTCAGGCCCGCACAACTCCGCACTAACTTTGACCATGAGATTTGAGCCAAAAGCGTTAGAAACGGGAAGATATTCCGATTTAACCAAAATCCAACCAATCTTGTGCCAGTTCACCTATTGCAGCTTCGTCCGCGTCGGACACGCCTAAGAATGGGCGGGCGGGTAGGCGCGGGACCGCAACCCGATCTCGTCGCTGATGGCGCTGGAAGGCATCCGCGCGCTGGCCTCGGCCTTGCCGAACCTGACCTCCGGCGCGCCGCAAGACCATGACTGGGGTGAAGCGCTTTATGGCGCGTGGCTGTGCGGCACCGTGCTGGGTCAAGTCGGCATGGCGCTGCATCACAAGCTGTGTCACGCCCTGGGCGGCGGCTTTAACCTGCCCCATGCCGAAACCCATGCGGTGATCCTGCCGCATGCCGTGGCCTATACCGAAAGCGCCGTGCCCAATCTGCTGCGCCCGGTGGCGCAGATTTTCGGCACTGCCACAGCGCATCAGGGTCTGTCAGACTTCGCCCGCCAGATCAGCGCACCCACCAGCCTGGTTGCCTTGGGCCTGACCGCCGCCGACCTGCCCCGCGCGCTCGATCTGGCTACCGCCAATCCGTATTGGAACCCCCGCCCGATCACGCGCGACGCGCTGGCCCCGCTGCTTGCCCGCGCGCTGGCAGGCGATGCGGCGCAATCTTAAGGAGCCCGCAGCAATGTCCCCAACCCACGGCACATTCAGCGAAACCAATTCCGCCGAGGTGGTCAGCGCCCGCCACGCCGCCTGCACCAACCCCCGGCTGGCCGAAGTCATGTCGGCCCTGATCCGCCACCTGCATGATTTCGCCAAAGAGGTGCATCTAAGCCAAGACGAATGGGGGCTGGCGGTCGATTTTCTCACCAGAACCGGACAGATCTGCTCGGGTCAGCGGCAAGAGTTTATCCTTTTGTCAGATGTTTTGGGGGTTTCCATGCTGGTCGATGCGATCAACAACCGGAGGCCCGAGGGTGCCACCGAAAACACCGTTTTTGGCCCGTTTCATGTCGCCGATGCGCCAGAACGGCAGATGGGCGACAACATTTGTCTGGATGGCAAAGGCGAATCCTGCCTGTTCGAAGGCCGCGTGCTGGACCTTGAAGGTCAACCAATCCAAGGCGCAACAGTGGATGTCTGGTCCGACAACGCCGATGGCTTTTATGACGTGCAACAGCTCGGCATCCAACCCCCCGGCAACAATCGCGGCGTGTTTGTGACCGGGGCCGATGGCCGCTATGCCTTCATCGGCATCAAGCCCGTCAGCTATCCGATCCCCGATGATGGCCCGGTCGGCCAGATGCTGGCCCAGCTTGGCCGCCACCCCTACCGCCCAGCGCATATGCACTACCTCGTCACCGCCCCCGGTTTTCAGCGTTTGGTCACCCATACTTTTGTCGGCGGCGACAGCTATCTGACCTCGGACGCAGTGTTCGGCGTCAAAGCCTCGCTGGTCGCCCCCTACACACGGCTGCACGATCAGCCCACCCAGTGGCACGCGCCCTTCGATTTCGTGCTGGCACCGCTGTAAGTCCGCATCGCTTCACGCTAAAGGCCCGATAAATCCATGACAAACCCCTGTATCATCTGCGTGGCCATCACCGGATCGCTGCCGACCAAGGCCAACAACCCGGCGGTGCCTACCACCATCGCCGAGCAGATCGAAAGCACGCACGCGGCGTTTGAGGCCGGGGCCAGCATCGCGCATTGCCATGTGCGCGATGACGACGGCAAGCCAACCTCAGACCCAGAACGATTCGCCCGGCTGAAACAGGGCATCGAGACGCACTGCCCCGGCATGATCGTGCAACTTTCCACCGGAGGACGCTCGGGTGCGGGGCAAGCGCGGGGGGGCATGTTGCCGCTGCGCCCCGACATGGCCTCGCTTTCGGTCGGCTCGAACAACTTTCCGACCCGCGTTTACGAAAACCCACCCGATCTGGTGGATTGGCTGGCGTCTAAAATGCAGCATTACGGCGTCAAACCCGAGATTGAGGCGTTTGATCTCAGCCACATCGTGCAAGCCGCAGCAATGCAGCGCGATGGTCGGCTAACCGGGCCGCTTTATGTGCAATTCGTTATGGGTGTGAAAAATGCGGTGCCCGCGGATGAGGAGGTTTTTGAATTTTACATCAAGACCTTGCACCGATTGGCCCCTGATGCTCTGTGGTGCGCGGCGGGGATCGGCGGCGCGCAGCTTTTGATCAACGAATGGGCCATCCGCAAGGGCGGCCACACCCGCACCGGGCTAGAGGACAACGTGCGGCTGGACCGTGATCGGCTTGCGCCCTCGAACGCAGCTCTTGTCCGCCGCGCCGCCGCCCTGTGCGCGCAATACGAGCGCCCAGTCGCAACTTCGGCGCAAGCGCGCAAAATGCTCGGGCTGCGTATTCCTGAAACACGCCCTGCAAGCTTGGCATAGGCTGGCCTTCGCCAAACACCGGTACAGATATGCCACCACCCTACCCCGCCCCCACGTCTTAAACTGCATAAACCGCATTTAACCTTGCAAAACCTCCACGCTATGGAGTATTTGCAAGGTATGTACCCCCGCAGCATCAATCACACCGTTATCACCGCCCTTGCTGAACAAGCAGCGGTCGTACTTTTGGGCCCACGGCAAGTTGGAAAAACCACCCTCGCGCTAGAGATCGCGGCGCAAACTGCCTCGGTCTATCTCGACCTTGAACGCGAAGCGGATCGACAGATTTTGACCGAGCCCGATCTTTACCTCGACGAACAAGCCGCAAAGCTGGTGATTTTGGACGAGGTACAGCAGATGCCCGGCCTGTTCAGCAGTCTGCGCGGCCAGATCGACATGCGACGCCGCAAAGGTCTGCGCAGCGGTCAGTTTCTGCTGCTGGGCTCGGCCTCAAACCTGCTGTTGCACCAATCGGCTGAATCTCTGGCCGGACGTGTGCGCTATGTTGAAATGCCACCGCTGCAACTGGATGAGGTGGGTCGCGATCGGTTGAACGAACTTTGGCTGCGCGGCGGCTTTCCCGATAGCTTTCAGGCCGCCAGCGACCGCGCAAGCCTGACTTGGCGTGAAGATTTCCTGCGCACCTATCTGGAACGCGACATCCCTGCCCTTGGCCCCCGTATTCCGGCCACCACTTTGCGCCGGTTCTGGACCATGCTTGGCCATGCCCAAGGCGGATTGCTGAACGCCGCCGCCTTGGCCGAAGGTCTGGGGGTTTCGGGCCAGACCATCGGGCGCTACCTTGATCTGCTGGTTGATCTGATGCTGGTGCGCCGCTTGGCACCTTGGCACGAAAATGTCGGCAAGCGCCTTGTCAAATCGCCCAAAGTCTATGTCCGCGACAGTGGGCTTTTGCATGCCCTGCTTGGCCTTGAGTCGCTGGAAAGCCTGCTGGGCCACCCGGTTGTCGGTGGCAGTTGGGAAGGCTTCTGCCTTGAAGCGCTTATTGCCGCAGCCCCCATCGGGACCGAGCCATTCTTTTACCGAACCTCCGCCGGAGCCGAACTAGACCTTGTTCTGCGCCTGCCCAAAAGCGAAGTCTGGGCGTTCGAGATCAAGCGCGCCACTGCCCCCAAACTATCGCGCGGCTTCCACCTTGCGACTGCCGACATCAAAGCAGACCGCCGGATTCTGGTCTATGCAGGCGCGCGCGAGGTTCCGCTTGGCGATGGCTTGCGCGCGATGCCGCTCAATGCCGCACTGGCCCTGATACGGCAGCAAGCCTAAACCTTTGTTGATAAATGCGCGCCCTGCCCCTGCGTTTACAACTTCACCCCGGCCCCGACAAAGTTGACAGCCGACAACTTCGCACCCGGTTGACAGCTGTCAACCTCACGCCGCCCGCGCCCCATCACTGTTCAGCAAAGCCATAATCATTGGCCCGGCCGAGAATCCGCCCACCGCAGCCTTGCCCGACAGCGCCCGCAGGTAACCCCCCGGATTGGAAATGCTGCCAATCCGCTGCATCATCGCCACCACCGCAATCGCCGCCGTCTCTGGCCCCATGAAACGTTGCGCCTCTTGCCAAGCCGAAGCGCTGATCCCCATCATGCCCCGCACTTCCGACGCCACCACCACCAGATCGCGCCATTGCGTCAGGTTAGACCGTGCATAGGGCAAGATATCCGGGCAAGCTTTCAGCACCAACACCAGCGGAACACTTGGCACCTGTGCCTGATCTTGCGTGCTGTTACTCTGCTCTGCCTGATCAGGCACAAGACCCTCCAGCCCCGCGCCCCTGCCTGTTTCTAGGCAAGGTTCAAATACATAAGAGTCTTGCTTTGAATTCGTATGGTGACGTCCAGAATGAGCGGCATTGCCATGCTTTTTTTCTGTATTAGCTTCAATCATCAGGCGCAAAACCTGCAAGATATCCCCAGCTTCGCCCAGAAGCCCGGCCACGACATCCGCATCCATCTTGCGCCGCAATGCTGCCCGCAGCGGTAACAATCGCGCCTCCAGCCCGGCCCAATCACCGGGCAAGCATGCCTCAACCCCGTAAGCCAGCAGCTTCGCCGCATCGCGCATCCGCAGCACCAGTGCCTCGCGCGCCCGGTGCAGCCGATCTGCGGCATCAACCACCTCAGCCGCCGCCGCCACTATATCACCCGCCCGCAGCAGCAAGGGCCGCAGATCAAGCCCAAACGCCTGCACCAGCGCGCCAGCGCGATCCCGCGCCGCATAGCGCTTGCCGTTCGGGCTATCTTGCCGCCACACCAACCCCGCGCCCACCAGCACCGCCAAGTGACGGCGCAGCGTGCTTTCGGCCATGCCGTGTGCGCGGTCTGAAAGCGAGGTGTTTGACGGGAACACCACCAGATCGGCCCCATCCTCCAGCGCCTTGGCGGGCAGGAAGGTCAGCAGCGCATAGAGCACCGACAGATCGCGGTCAGTCACGCCAAACCGGATGCGCGCGATGCGCAAGTCATTGAATAAAGACCATTTATCAACGCGGGGCAGGGGGGCTTTATCCGTCAGGGCACGCGCCGCAAGCAGCCCGGCCGTCATCGCTTGCCGCCCAAACGGCGTCACTGAAATATGCTTCATTGGGGTATCACGCGGCAAAACTGCTCCGACCGCTGAAATCAGCGGTTGACAGCCGAGCATAAGAGAGCCTATTTCTTGAAGTGCAAAGACAAGAATGGGCCTCTCGGAATGTCATTTCCGGGGGGCTTTTTGTTATGCCGAAGCGTGCCTCCTTTCTGGTTCAGGGTTACGCATCATGCTTGCCGTTCTGCCAATCGCGCAGCAGGCCCGGAAGGTTGTCCAAAAGCCAGTCCTCAAACCCAGCGGTTTGCGCCAGACGCAGCTTCAATGTCATTGTCGTGGCCCCCAGCGAGGCCTCGGCCAAGGCCGCGCCGCCTTGCGCCAGCACCACGCGCGGGGCCACGCGGGGCAGGGGGGGCGCACCGCGCGCAGGCTTGGCGGTCAGATGATGCCACACCGCCTGAAACCGCGCATCCGAACTCTCCCCCACCGCAGCAGCGACACCGTTGCCGCCCGCCTCAACCAGATCGGCCAACGCAAGCCAACGATCCCGCCCAACAGACGGCGCCGCCCCAATCGCCTCGATCAGCGCAGCGGGCAACCGCCCCGCCACCGAAAGCATCCGCGAGGCGAGGGTCTTGTCCACCGACAAAGCATCGCAGATCACCTTGCGATCATAGCCCGCATCCTGCAACTGCCGCGCAAAATTGACCTTTTCGATGAACGACAGATCACGCCGCGCCGTGTTTTCCTGCCCCTGCGCCAGCACCAAGGCCCGGTCATCCAGATCGCGTACCAGCGCCTTCACCTGCTGCCCCAAGGCCCGCATCGCCAGCACCCGACGCCTGCCATAAACGATCTGATACCGCCCGTCCTGCGACGGGTGTGGTCGCACCAACACCGGCACCTGTTGGCCATATTCACCGATGGATCGCGCCAAAGCGCTGTCGTCCACCGCATCGCTTTCCAGCCGGTCCTGCAAACCACCCGCCTCGATCAGATCGGTGTCGATCTCAATCACCGCCCGCGCTTTCAGATCAGCAATGGATCGCGAAACCGCCCCAATCGCCCCCTTCTGCGCCCGAGGTGGCCCCGCTGCCACTGAAGGGGCAGGGGTCGCAAGCAAACCGATCAACACATCCTTGCGTGCCATCTACCGCCCCCATGCCGCTTGAATCAGGTCTTCAATCTCGCCATTCACCGCGTTCAGGCTTTCCATCGCGCGCTCGTAAGTCGCCCGGGTGAAATCGGCCTTCTCCACCTCATACAGCGTCTGCTTGGTCAGCCCCGCATCGGAAATAGCCGTTGATTTCAATACCGTATGGTTCAGTACGTGATCGCCGAACAGGCTGCGCATGAAACTGACCATCTGGTTCTGCGGCCCATCCCCCGGCTCATACCTAGTGACCAGATAGCGCAGCCAGTCATAACTCATGTTGCCGCCCGCATCCGCCACCACGCCCAAAAGGTTCGAGGTCATCAGCAAAAACTGGCACATACTCATCACATCCAGCATCTGCGGATGCACCGTTACCAGCACAGAAGTGGCAGCAGACAAAGCCGACATGGTGAGGAACCCCAGTTGCGGCGGGCAGTCGATCACAACCAGATCGTAATCGGCTTCCACCTGCGCCAAGGCATCGGAAATTCTGGTAAAGAACAGATTACCGCCGCGCACGGCCAGCATACGCGGCGTGTCATGTTCAAACTCCATCAACTCCAGATTGCCGGGAATCAGATGCAGGTTGGTGAAATATGTCGGCCGGATAATGTCGCGCAACGGCAGCGGATCATCATAGCGGATCGCATCATACAAAGTCCCACCATCGGCCAGATCAAACTCGGGCTGATAGCCGTGCAGCGCTGAAAGGCTGGCCTGCGGATCAAGATCAATCGCCAGCACCTTGTAGCCATCCAGCGCCGCCTTCTGCGCCAGATGTGCCGCCGTCGTGGTCTTGCCCGAGCCACCCTTGAAGTTAATCACCGTGATCACCTGCAAATGATCCCCAGCCCGCCGCCCCGGCAGATAAGTGCCCGGTGCCTTCGCCCCAATCTCCAACATCTGCCGTAACGCCATGATATCTTTCGAGGAATACAACCGCCGCCCGCCCGCCCCGGTTTGCGGCTGCGGTCCGCGCCCTTCCAGCGACAGTTTGCGCAAATAGGCATCCTTGACGCCCAGCAAGCCCGCCACCTCGCCCGAACTGAACGACCGCAGTTGCTTTTGCGCATTCGGCGGGAAAAGCTGCGTGCGGTGCGCCATCAGACGCTCTGACAATTTGGCCGCATGTTCGCCGACCAAACGGTCGATCCGGTCTTTTCGTTGCGCCCGATCTTTTTCTTGCATGCCCACTGCCCAGACTTTGTGTCTAACACCGTTTGTTACGGCATTTATCGGTTATTTCCGTTTATACCGTAATTGAATGGCGTAGGAATCCGAGTCGCGCAAGACATTTCTGTATGTTGTGGTCGTCGAAGTGAAAACCACAAGTCATTCCCAGCGGGGAAGGCATTTGCGCCGCCGCACGCCGCTTAAAACCTTCTGAAACGGCTGTGTGACCAAGTTATCCACACACGCGGCCTTATTTCACAGGAAATCCCATGCCCATCATCCGCCCCTTCCTCGCCATTCCAACCCCAGAAACCATCCCGACAGCCCCACATACAGCCGAGGACGGCCCAAAAATCCTGTTCGTTCCACTGGATGCGATCAGCACCAAAAAGCTGCGCCGTGACCGTTCCTGCCACATCGACCCCCAAATTGACGATCTGAAAGCCTCGATTCTGGCAACGGGCCTGTCAAACCCGATTCGCATCGACATTTCGCGCCCCGGCAGCTTCGAGTTGGTTCAAGGCTGGCGCAGGCTATCGGCTTACCGCGCTTTGCACGCCGAAACCGGTTTGAATTGCTTTGCCGAAATCCCCGCCATTGCGGTCGAAAACTTCACCTCGATGGAAAAACTCTACCGTCGCATGGTCGATGAAAACATGGTGCGCAAGGATCTGTCCTGGGCCGAAATGGGTCGCATCGCACTGACCTATAAGGACGAGCGTTCTGCCGATTGCGACAGCCTTGAAGAAGCCATCGACGCCCTGTTCGCCTCAGCCAGCCCGCAAAAGCGCAACTACATCCGCCACTTTGCTGAACTGATCCACCGTCTGGAAAAGGTGCTGGCGTTTCCCGAAGCCATTCCGCGCGCGCTTGGCATTGCTCTGAACCAAGCCCTGCAAAGCGAATCCGGTCGCACAGCAGCCCTGTGCAGCGCCCTGCGCGCCAATCCCCACCGCAATGCGGCGACCGAACTTGACATCCTGCGCCATTTTGCAACCGAGCCCGAGGCCCCCGACCGCTTTGAAGATACCCCCCTTTTGCCGCGTGGTCTTTACACCCCCGCAAAACCCGGCAAAGCCCGCAGCCCCACGCGCCCAGAAGCCTTGGTGCGGCACGATCTGATGGGCGGTGCCGTCAGTTGTACCCTCGCCCCCGGCCGGGTCGAGCTGCACCTTGACCGCGATTTCAGCCAAACCCCGCGCAACCGCCTTGAGGTTGCCGTCGCCGCCTTCTGCGCCGCCTTGGCTTAAGGCCGCCAAAGCCAGTAGGGCAGGGGGGTCGGCCAAGGTGCCGAACCCCGCCTGTCGCCGAAAATGCTTGCCAATGACCGCCGCACGCGGTGATCTTGGGCGTTGGGTGATCTGCCACGCCCAACTTCGCGTATCTAAACGCAGCTATAAATTCTTTCCCCACAGCGCAGAGCGTTTGATTTGATCCAATCTCGCACATTCATCGGCATTTTTGCGCTGCTGGTCAGCCTTGTCGCTATCTTTCAGCTAGAGCAATCGCGGTCGGGATTGCAGATTTCCGACTTCAGCGTCGGCACAACGCCAGTGACCCTGTATCAACGCGCATCCTTGCAGCAGGCGGGCCCGATTGTCGTGGTGGCGCATGGCTTTGCCGGATCGCGTCAGATCATGCAGTCGTATTCGCTGGCCCTCGCACAGGCAGGCTACCGGGTGCTGGCGTTTGATTTCGAAGGCCATGGCCGCAATCCGAAACCGATGTCGGGCGATGTGACATCACTCGAAGGCACAACCGCGCTGCTGGTGGCCGAAACGCGCCGGGTGATCGCCTATGGCCGCAGTTTGCCCGGCGACACCCGCATTGGCCTGCTGGGTCATTCCATGGCGACAGATATCATCATCCGCGCCAGTATCGACGAGGTGGCCGCAGGCCATCCGGTGCAGGCCGTGGTGGCGATTTCAATGTTCTCGCAGGCAGTTACCGCCGATGCACCACATCAGTTGCTGGTGATATCGGGCGAGTGGGAAAGCTTTCTGCGCAAAGCCGGGCTTGACGCTGTGCATCTGGTGGACCCGGCGGCGACCGAGGCCGCGGTGGCCCAATCGGGCGCAGTCAGGCGGGCGACAATGGTTGCACCCGGCGTCGAGCATGTCGGTGTGCTGTTCAGCACCCCAGCGGTCAAGGCCGCCCAAGATTGGTTCGACAGCACTTTTGACCATCGCAGCAACACCACGCCCACCCCGCGCGGCTGGTGGATCTTGGCGCTGCTTGCAGGCATCGTGCTGGGCTTTTACCCCATCGTCGCAAAACTGCCAGCCGCACCCGCAGCCCCGGCCATTCCGACGGGGCGCTTTATACTGGCCATCCTCATCCCGATGGCCGTGGTCCCCCTCGTCATCACCCCATTTTACCGTAACTTCCTGCCGGTTTTGGTGGCCGATTATCTGATGCTGCATCTGGCGCTGTTCGGGCTGCTTCAGCTTGCGCTGCTCGGGATATGGCCGCGCTGGCAAACCAAAGCCGCGCCCTTGTCGGCGCTGGCGCTGATGCTGTGGGGGATACTGGTGTTCGGGCTGGCGCTGGATCGTTACGCCGCAAACTTCTGGCCGACATGGCAGCGCCTGCCGATCATTGCAGCGCTTTGCGTAGGCTGCGTGCCCTGCATGGTCGCCGACAGCTATCTGACCCAAGCCGGGCGGGCGGCGCTGTGGCGCAGAGTGGCCGCAAGGCTGGCACTCTTTGCCTCGCTGGGGATGGCGGTGGCACTTGATCCCGGCGATCTGACCTTTGTGCTGATCGTGCTGCCGGTGTTTGTGCTGTTCTTTCTGGTGCATGGCCTGATGGGGCGCTGGATCGGGAGGAAATCTGGTGCATTGGCGGCTGGGGTCGGGCTGGGCCTTTGCCTCGCATGGGCACTTGGGGTCAGCTTTCCGTTGTTCGCCCCTGCATAAGCTTAGGTGGATTTTACTGGCCCCGCCGCAAAGCCAGCCCATATGTGTTACAAGCCATTTTCGCTCGCTTCAAAGGCCGCTGACACATGCCGCTGATCACCATCCCAAAAAGCCGCGATGAGGCACGGATATGAACCACTACCCGCGCGTCAGCCTCTATGCGCTGCTGCTGGCCGCCACGGGGATACCGCTTTACATCCACCTGCCACAGTTCGCCGCGATCAATCTGGGCATCAGTCTGGGCACCATCGGCACCATCCTGCTGCTGATCCGGGTGATCGACCTCGCGCAAGATCCGCTGATCGGCTGGGCGATTGACCGTTGGCCGCGCCTGCAAACCACCTTTGCCATGGCCGCCGTAGCGGGCCTTGCGATTGGCTTTCCGCTGCTGTTTTCGTTATCTCGCGGCCCGCATGTCGTGGCACAACTGGTAGCGGCCCTCATCCTGCTGTTTGCCGCCTACAGCTTGGGCACCATCCTGCTCTATGGCCGCAGCACCACCTTGGCCGAGCGGCCCGAACCGGCAGCCCTGCTGACACTCGCCGCCTACCGCGAGGGCGGCATGTTGGCGGGCGTGATCCTTGCCGCAATGGCCCCTGCGGTTCTGGTGGCTTTGGGGGCAGGCGGGCAGGGCTATCCAGCGTTTGGGCTGATGTTGGGCGGGCTGGCGATACTGACAGCGGTGATCAGCTATTCGATCTGGCAGCGCCCGGTGATCTTGGGCGAGTCGTTTTCCCTCGCAGGTCTGGCCAATGCAGGGGCGTTGCGGATTTTGGTGCTGGCCTTGGTCAACAGCCTGCCCGTCGCCATCACCTCGACGCTGTTCTTGTTCTTTGTCGAAGATCGCTTGCAACTGCCGGGCAGGGCAGGGGGCTTGCTGACGCTGTTCTTCCTAAGTGCGGGCCTGAGCGTGCCGATATGGACGCGGATCAGCCAGCGGATAGGGGCCAAGACCACCCTGATGATCTCGATGCCCTTGGCAATCCTGGGCTTTGCTGGTGCGGCGTTTCTTGCCCCCGGTGATTACTTGGGCTTTGCGATCATCTGCGTGGCGGCAGGGGCTGCGCTTGGGTCTGACACCATCCTGCTGCCCGCGATGTTTTCGGTGGCGCTGACGCGGGCAGGGCTGAAAGCCTCGCTCGCCTTTGGCATCTGGGCATTTGCGGGCAAGCTTGGGTTGGCGCTGGCGGCGTTTATCGTGATGCCGCTGCTGCAATGGAACGGTTTCGTGCCCGGCCAAGTTAACTCGGCGCTGGCATTGAGCACCCTGAACATGGCCTATGCCGTGATCCCCTGCGTGCTGAAACTCGCCGCCCTTGCCTTGGTTATAGCCCTGCCGTCTGAGGATAATCTACGATGAAACCATCCCGCCGCATGCAGACAGACCCAAGCACCCGCATCCGGCCCGTGCCGTGATGCGCGCCGACGACATCCTGTACCCAACCGATATGGGACTTTACTGCGCCCCCGGCGATTTCTACATCGACCCGCTGCGCCCGGTGCCGCGCGCCTTGGTCACGCATGGCCACGCCGACCACGCCCGCCCCGGAAATGACGCAGTGATGGCCACACGCCAGACGCTGGAAATCATGGCGATCCGCTATGGCGAGGATTTCACCGCCAACCGCCAGATTGCCGAAGGCCAGATGCGGGTCGGCGATGTCACCGTCAGCTTCCATCCGGCAGGCCATGTGCTGGGGTCAGCGCAAATCCTGATTACCCCGGATAACGGCCCGCGCATACTCGTTTCCGGCGATTATTGCCGCACCCCGAACCCGGTCTGCCTGCCGTTTGAGCCCGTCGCCTGCGATATCTTCATCACCGAAGCCACCTTTGGCCTGCCCGTTTTCCGCCACCCCGACCCGATCACCGAGATCACCCGCCTGATCACCAGCATGGCCGAGTTTCCCGACCGCCCGCATCTGGTCGGTGCCTATGCGCTTGGCAAAGCGCAGCGGGTGATCGCCCTTGCGCGGGCAGCGGGCTATCACGCCCCCATCGCCATCCATGGCGCTTTGAAGCGGCTGTGCGATTACCATGTGGAACAAGGCATTGACCTTGGCCCGCTGGTGTCAGCCACCGACCCCGGTGACGCGAAACTGATCCTCGCCCCGCCCTCGGCTTTCGCCAGCCCTTGGGTGCAACGCTTCCGCGACCCCGTCATCGCTTATGCCTCGGGCTGGATGACGGTGCGCGCCCGTGCCCGCCAGCGCGGGGTTGAGCTGCCGTTGGTGATCAGCGACCACGTCGATTGGCCGCAACTGACCGCCACCATCCGCGAATTATCCCCGCAAGAGGTCTGGATCACCCACGGCACCGAAGACGGCCTGATGCGCTGGTGCGAAATCGAGGGCATCGCCGCCCGCCCGCTGCGGCTGGTGGGGTATGAGGATGAACCCGAATGAAAGCCTTCGCGCGCCTGCTGGAACGGCTGGCCTTCACGGCAGGGCGCAATGCCAAGCTGACCATCTTGTCACATTACTTCGCCGCCACCCCCGACCCTGATCGCGGCTGGGCACTGGCTGCACTGACCAGCACTTTGGATTTACGGCAGGTTTCCCCGTCGCTGCTGCGCCGATTGGCGGGTGAGCGGGTGGACGAAAAGCTGTTCGCGCTGTCTTATGATTTCGTCGGCGATCTGGCCGAAACCATCGCGCTGATCTGGTCGGAAGCCACCACCTCTGGCCCCGAAGTCACACTATCCGGTGCCGTGGCTTTGCTGCGCGACACATCGAAACTGGCGCTGCCCGCTGCCGTCGCTTCGATGCTGGATCGGATGACCCCGCCCGAACGCCTCGCCTTCCTGAAGCTTGCCACCGGAAACATGCGGGTTGGCCTTTCTGCCCGTCTGGCGCGGGTCGCTTTGGCGCAAAACTCTGCCCGCAGTGTCGAGGAGATTGAGGAAATCTGGCACGGCCTAACCCCACCCTACATCCCGCTGTTCGATTGGCTTGGCGGCGGCGCGCGCCCCGAAGCGGCTTCATCTGCGCCGTTCCGCCCGGTGATGCTGTCGACCCCGATCACGCCCGAAGACCTATCAGCGCTTGATCCGGCAGATTACCTCGCCGAATGGAAATGGGACGGCATCCGGGTGCAGGCGGTGTCCGAAGGCGGCATGCGCCGGCTGTATTCCCGCACCGGCGAAGATATTGGCGCGGCGTTTCCCGACCTGCTTGAGGCACTGGAGTTTGAGGGGGCGGTGGATGGCGAACTCTTGATCCGGCGCGATGCCGATGTCGCCCCCTTTGCCGATCTGCAAAAGCGCCTTGGCCGCAAAGTGGTCAGCAAATCCATGCTGCAAAGCCACCCCGCCAGCCTGCGGCTTTACGACATTCTGACATGGCAAGGCGAGGATTTGCGCGCGCTGCCCCTGGCCGCGCGCCGCGCGCGGCTGCAAGCTGCCGCTTTCAACAGCGACCGCATCGACCTCTCGCCGCTTCTGCCCTTCACCACATGGGATGATCTGACCCAACTCCGCGCCACACCGCCCGCGTCGGTGATCGAAGGCGTGATGATCAAGCGCCGCAACGCGCCCTATATCGCCGGGCGTCCGCGTGGGCCGTGGTTCAAGTGGAAACGCGACCCGAAGGTAATTGATGCGGTGCTGCTCTACGCGCAAAGCGGGCATGGCAAACGATCCGGCTTTTACAGCGATTTCACCTTTGGCGTCTGGGACGGCCCCGATCTTGTCCCCGTCGGCAAAGCCTATTTCGGCTTTACGGATGAGGAATTAAAAGAACTCGATCGCTTTGTGCGCAAGAACACCACCCAGCGCTTTGGCCCGGTGCGGCAGTTGGCCCCGCTGCTGGTGGTCGAGGTGGCGTTTGAGGGGCTGAACCTCTCGACACGGCACAAAGCGGGGTTGGCGATGCGGTTTCCGCGCATCTCGCGCATCCGCTGGGACAAACCAGCCGCCGAGGCCGATCAGTTGGAAACCCTGCGCACGATGTTGTGAAAAAACGCCGGCACCGCCTGATTCCGATGGCATAGGGCATGATTGCAGCCCAAATACGCCCAATACGCGCCAACATGTAGCCCTGCGTCATTTTGCACTGAGGATTCCGCGCAACCTGTCGCGCACAAGTCGCTGGCTTAGGGAACCACGCGTTTTATCACCCGTTAACCTGTGCTTCGTAAAGTTTTCGAGGCAGCATGTGTGAAACGAATAGGTGTTAAGATGGCCGGACGCATTTTGATTGTCGAGGACGAGATCATCGTCGCGATGGATCTGGAAGCGACGCTTGAAGACTTCGGGTTTGAAACTGTCGGCATCGCTGCCGACAAAGCAAGCGCGTTGCAGCTTGGGGCAACCAATCCTGACGTGGCGTTGGTGGATGTGAACCTGCGCGATGGCCCGACCGGGCCTGAAATTGGCGCACGTTTGGCGCGTGATTTCGGGGTGAAGGTGGTATTCATCACCGCCAATCCGCGCATGCTGGGCGACGGTGTTTCAGGCGCAATCGGCGTGTTGCCGAAGCCCGCCGACCCCCACAGCATCCTGCAAACGGTTGAGTATATTCTTGGTCTTAAAAGCGGTCAGAACCACATGCCCGCGCCGCCGCCTGCTTTGACGGTGTTCAACGCGCCGCAAAATCACGCTTAGATCGGGGCCGCAATCACGGCCCAGATCGTCAACTGTCTGATTTTTGTATGCGATGGTATTGGCTTCAAGAAGCTGACGTTTGCGGGGCGGGGGCAGCACGCAGCAAACTGCTGCGCGGGCAGGTCACGCTGACAACCACGCCTTCGGAATTCCACTGCCACTCGATTTGCCCGTTCAAATGCGATTGCGCGCTTGCCAGCATCAGCTTGGTGCCAAAGCCCGTGGTGACAGGCTTTCCTGCCACGTCGGGGCCGTCGGTTTCGGCCCAAAGCACCCGACATTCCCCGCCCTCACAAGACGAAGATATAGCGACCTTTCCCACCTCTGTGGACAAGGCCCCGTACTTTCTGGCGTTGGTCGCCAACTCATGCAGGATCAGGGCGAACGGTGTGGCAGCGGCATCGTCAACCGACATATCTTCACCGCTGATCGCAATGCGGCCATCATCCATCGCCAGATACGGCTTCAAGATTTCGCGGGCAAGGCTGTGCAGCGTCACGCCGCCATGGTGGGGCCGGGATTGATCGCTATGCGGACGGGCCAGATCATGCGCACGCCCCAGCGCCGCAATCCGCGCTTGCAGATCGCGCGCAAAGCCCGCCGATTCTGGCACGCGCCGCGCCGACAGGCCGATAAGGCTTTGGATGATGGCAAAAATGTTCTTGATCCGGTGACTCAGTTCCTGGCTGAGCAACTCGACATATTCCGCGGCTTTTTTGGTGTCATTGATGTCAGTGCAGGTGCCGAACCACCGCAGGATCTGGCCGTTATCGTCACGCACGGCCCGCGCCCGACCCAAAACCCAGCGATACGCACCAGAATGGTGCCGCAGGCGATATTCGATCTCGTAAGGCGCACCTGTTGCCAGCGAATGAGACCACCGCTTCCACGCCAGCGCCTGATCATCGGGGTGAAACATGCCGTTCCAGCCCGCACCATCGGTGCTGCCCGCTGGCACGCCAGTGAACTCATACCAACCGGCATTGTAGTAATCATGGAAGCCGTCAGGCCGGGTCGACCACACCATCTGCGGCATTGCATCGGCAATCGCCGCCAAGCCAAAGGTCTGGGCATGACTTACGTCCTGCGCAGAGGGAAACCCACCCGTCGCAGCTTGTTGACTTGGCGGGGTTTCACTCGAAGGCCCGCCTTCGGCATTTGATTTTTGCTGCCCGACGTGATGCAATGAAGACATGCTGTGGTTCCAGAAAAAAAACTGACGAAGTATAATGCCTAAACATCGGCTTCGGTTCCCGCAGGGGCGGCACCATTCAACCTGACACGGTTTGCGTCGTGCCCCAGCTACCTCGCCAAAAACCTGTCAAAGCCACTGCGTCAAGGCGACTTATGCCACAAACCGTCCAGATACCTGAAACTTGTTTGACGTCGCGGCGCAAATTGCCCCTTGGCCTCATCCACCAGCCACGGCGTCACCCGCAGCGCAGCCCCTTCGAAATCCATAACGGAAAAGCCGTGATCCCGCTCGCCGATCCGGCTGCAAAGTGCGGTGCCGGTTTGCAGCTGAAACAGCGGGCGGGGGGCGGTGTCGGTGATGCCAAGGCCGATGTTCCAGTGATGCAAGTGACCTGACAAAATGACATGCAATCCGGCAGCGGTCAGCTTTTGCGTTGCCACCTGCGCACCTTGCGTCTCGCCACGCTCAAAGCCCGGTGGTTCCTCGAACGGATGATGGGACACAAGAATATTGGTGACATCCTGCGGCCCGTCGCGCATCGCCTGACAAATCCGCGCAATCTGATCAGCCCGCGCGATGCCGCCGCGCCATTTGAACGGATCGGCGGTGTTTACCCCGTAAAGCCGCAGCTGGCCGATCTGCATCACCGGGGTTAGATCCTGCGCGGCACCCCGGCGATACGCGCCGAACGGATTAAAAACCCGCGCAATCGGGTTGTAGGCCGGAAGGTCGTGATTGCCGGGGATGACCATGAACGCCACACCCAGATCGCGCAGAAACGCCATGGCCGCCCGAAACTGACCTGCCAGCGCGCGCTGCGTCAGATCACCCGAAACCACCACCAGATCGGGCTGGTTTTCAAGGATGGCCGCGCGCAACGGCAACACCAACGCGGCATGATGCAAGCCAAAGTGCAAATCCGTCAGATGCAAAAGCCGCGTCATTCCGGCGCTGCCGTTTTAGCCTCGGGGCTTTCGGTAGGGACAATCACAGACAGCGCATCCCGCATCACGCGCAATTTGAATGGCCCGGTTGCGCGTTCTTTCTCACCATCAAACGCCAACAAACGACGGGGCTGGCGGGTCTCAATCAGGATTTCATCGGCAATCAGCAGATCAAAATCCTGGCCCCGCACAACTTTGCCGATCGCAAGCCGCAACGCCGCCGCGATCAGTTGACGCGGAGCATGGCCCTTGGCCAAGAACAGCACCAGCTTGCCATCACGCACCGCATCCGCACCTTCTAACCCCATGTTTTCAAGCTGGTAAGCACTGCGCGCCACAAAGGCGAGCGGCGTGTGAAAATCGCGCTTTTTCCCATCAAGCGTCAGCGACAGATGCATCGGATCACGCATATCCCAAAGCGTCAGCAGCACCGACCAATAGGCGGCAACCCGGCTGCGGCCCCAGCGCTTATAGACCGCTTCGCGCCGCTCAAGGATTTTCGGATAGACGCCAAAGCTGGCATTGTTCAGGAAAATCCGGCCATTGACCTCGCCCACATCCATCCGTCGCACGCTGCCCGAAATCAACGTCTCCAGCGCCGCATCCAACGTCTCGCCAACCTGCAACTCACGCGCGAAATAGTTGAACGTCCCGCCGGGCAGCACGCCCATAACGGTGTCGCTGCCCGCAAGCGCCCCTGCGACCGCAGACTGCGTGCCATCACCGCCCAAAGCGATCACAACATCCGCACCATCTAGCGCCGCCCGCTGCGCGGCCCTTGCAATGTTGGCACCATTGCTGACCGGATAAGTGACAAACGCGCGCACATGCGGGGTCAGCTTTTCCCGAATTTTATCTTCGTTGGCATGTGCATCGGCTTTGCCGGATGCCCCGTTCAGCACCAAAGCCACCTTGCAGTCCGATAAAGTGAGGTTCTGTGCGGTCGTGGTCATGGCGGCTCCTGCATTTACAGAAGCTGAAGTTGGATTGTTTTGGTCTGCAAACAATGGCCTGTCGGCAAATAATCCAACTTGTGGCTGGTTTGGTTTGGGCGGCGCAACGTTGCTTTTGCGCGGCTGTGTCCGTTCAATTTCTGGAATACATTACATAAGAATGATTACAGGATTTTACACACAGCCTTTTTCTAAGCATTCAAGCAATATCCATCGCGCGAGCGCTCGGACATCAGCTACGCCATAGGACTTTGACCAAACGCGCTAGCCGGTACTGAGTGCTGCGACTCCGGCGTCCAGATAGATCTTCAGCCAAGGCGTATATCGCGCGGGGTGGGCGCTGACTTGACTGATAAGCTGCGCGCGCGGCACCCATTTGGTTTGCATCACTTCGGCGGGATTTAGCGCAAGCGCCAGATTGGCCGAGGCTTCGGCCACAAAGATATCCACCACCTCATGCTCGGTCAGACCATTGCCGACATCGGCATGGTATTCGATATTGCCCGCAGGATGTAATTCTAACCCGGTAATACCCAATTCTTCGCGCAAACGGCGGGTCGCGCAATCCATCGGGTCTTCCCCCCAGCGCGGATGCGTGCAGCAGGTGTTGGTCCACAGCCCCGGCGTGTGGTATTTGCCCAAAGCCCGGCGTTGCAACAGGGTCGTGTCGCCATCCATCACAAACACCGACACCGCCAGATGCCGCAAGCCGCGCTGATGCACCTCCAGCTTATCAACCGGGGTCAGCGTGCCATTCAGCCAAGCGGGGATCATCTGGTTCATACATATTCCGGGGGCACAAAGCCCATCAGGTGCCGCACATTCTTAAAGCCGATCTTGATATGCGCCAAGGGCCGCGCGGATACCAGTTTCTTGTTCATATATGCCTCAAACGTCAGCTTTTGCACGTCTACATCGTGGCACAGGCTGACAAACCGCTCGCGGCGCTCATCGGATTTGTAATAGGCGTCCTGCATGGAGCGCAGCACTTTGAACACCGTTCCATGTTCTTTCATGAACAGCTTGCGCGCCAGTTTCAGCTTCGACGCGCGCCCGGTGGCAAGCGTGGCCTGCGCCGCAGTAGCAGCCACCCGCCCGCCAACCATGGCATAATAAATCCCCTCGCCCGAGGATGGCGCCACCACCCCCGCCGCATCGCCCGCCAACACCACATCGCGGCCATTGTCCCAACGATCCATCGGGCGCAGCGGAATGGGGGCACCTTCGCGGCGGATCGTCTCACATCCCGCAAGCCCGGCCTGCGCGCGCAGATCGGCTGTGGCCTGTTTCAGATCAATCCCGTCAATCCCGGTGCCCATCCCGACCGAGCAGTGATCGCCATGCGGAAACACCCAGCCGTAAAAATCCGGGCTGATCTTGCCATCATAAATCACATCGCAGCGCCCCGGATCATAGCTGTTGCTCGCCGCCGGAGCCTTGATAATCTCATGATACGCAATGACATAGGGGATCTTGTCACCCCCCGGCACCTCAGCTTTAGCGACGTTGGATCGCGCCCCATCGGCCCCAATCACCAGCTTGGTCGCCAGCCGCATCTCGTCCCCCGTCGCCTTGTCGCGGTAGATTACATGGGTGCCATCCGCGTCCCGCTCCAGCCGCAGATAGGTGCCGGTCAGCCGCACAGCGCCATTGTCCACCGCCCGCTTGCGCAGGAATTCGTCGAAATGCTCGCGGTCCACCATGCCGACAAAGCCGTTCTCAATCGGAATATCCACCGCGCGTTGGGTGGGCGAGATCATCCGCGCGGTCTGGATATGCGCCACCAACTGCGCCTCGGGGATCGAGAAATCCTCGATCAGCCGCGGTGGGATCGCCCCACCGCAGGGTTTGATCCGCCCCGCCCTATCGAGAAAGGCCACATCGCAGCCCGCCCGCGCAAGGTCATTCGCCGCCGTCGCCCCGGAAGGCCCGCCGCCAATCACGATGACATCATAGCTCATGTTATTCTCCTGCAACCATATGGCCCAAACCGGGCTGGCGCTGTGTGTCGATGATACGGATATCCATAATGCGGGCAGCCATGACGACAGCCGCCGCGAAAAGCCCGGCCTCCAGCACGAACACAAAGCCAAAGGCGCTGGCCGCATCGGTGAACTGCCGTGCAAGGTCAACCGCCCCGGCACCGATCAGCCCGCCAAACCCCGCAGCCAGTGCTTGCGACGCACCCCAAAGCCCCATCCTTGTGCCTTCACGCGCGCCACGCCCCTCACCCGCCAGCGCCATCATCGACCCAATCGCCGCCACCGCGAACATGCCGTTAAACAGCCCAAGCGCCATCGTCGCGGGCAAGATCAGCGCCCCGCCGCCCACAACTTGCCCGGCGAAAGCCAGCACAACCAACGCCACCGCCGACCCCGCGCAGCCAAGCATCACCCAAGCCCGCAGCGACCCGATCCGCAAGCCGGTCGCCGCAATCCCCACCACCAGCATCCCAACAAACACCCCACCATTCTGCGCACCCGAAAGCTGCGTCGATTGGCCGGGGGTAAAGCCAAAGGCCAGCCCGGCATAGGGCTCAAGGATCAACTCCTGCATGAAATAGGCGGTCATCGAGAGGAATATAAACAGCGTGAAATGCCGCGCGCGCGGCTCGGCCCAGATCTCGGCAATGCCTTCCCGGAACGGCTGCTTCGCCTCAGGCGCAGACACAAAACCATGCCGACGCTCAATCCCCCAGATCGCCGCCACCGTCAGCACCACCGCAATCAGCCCGACCGCCGCCACCAGTTCCAACAGCCGCGCGGGCGAATACGGGTCGAGCAGTTTGCCCACCACCGTCGCCGTCACCGCAATCCCGAAAATCATCATCAGCCAAGTGATCGTCGCCGCCGCACCCCTGCGCCGCGGATGCGTCGCCTGCGCCAGCAGCGCCAGAAGCGAGGTGCCAGACGCCCCCACCCCCACGCCAATCAGCGCATACGCCACCACTGAAATCGCCAGCCCCGGCCAATAGGCCCCGACCATCACCACAAAACCCAAGGCCGCCAGAAACCCGCCCAAGGCCAGCGCCATCATTCCCAGCACAATAAACCGCGTGCGGTCCCCGCCAGAATCCGACCGGAATCCCCAGTTTGGCCGGGTGATCTGCACGCCATAATGCAGCGCCACCAACAACCCCGGCAGCAGCGCGGGCAAAGCCGCCTCAACCACCATCAGCCGGTTCAAAGTCGATGTCGTCAGCACCACAATCGCGCCCAGACACAGCTGCACCAATCCCAGCCGCACAATGGAAACCCACGACAGATGCGTCATTGTGCAATCTCCAACGTGCGGATGGCAAAGGCGGTGATCATCATGCCGCTGACATACATCGCGATGCCGGTGGCGTTATACCAAGGCGCTTTACCCTTGGGGTCGGCCAATAAGGTTTTCATCGCCCAGACCTGTGCCGCCAGCAGCGCCAGCACCGCCAGCGCGTGCCACGGCCTGCCCCAGATGAACAGCAGGGCGATCACCAAAGCCTGCGCCACACCCATCACTGTGCAAGCCACCCGCGCCGCAACCTCTGGCCCCAGCGTCACCGGCAAAGACCGCACGCCATGCAGCCGATCCCCCTCTAACGCCTTGAAATCATTCAATGTCATAATGCCATGCGCGCCAAACGCATAAAGCAGCGCCATGGTCACAACCGGAAAACTGGGCATCGCCTGCGACAGCACCGCCGCCCCAGTGAACCACGGCAGTCCCTCATAACACAGGCCCACCAGCCCCGGCCCCCACCAGCCAGACCGCTTCAGCCGCACAGGTTCCGCCGAATAGGCCCAGGCCGCCAGCACGCCCACCACCGTCGCCGCAAACCCCCACGGCCCCAGCAGCCAGCCCAAAGCCAGCGACAGCACCGACATTGCCAGCGCAATCCACAACCCCCACCGCCCCGGTATCCGCCCCGACGGGATCGGGCGATACGGCTCGTTCACCGCATCGACATGCCGGTCGCACCAGTCATTCGCCGCCTGCGACATGCCGCAAACCACCGGGCCCGCCAACACAACGCCCAAAACCACCAGCGGCCAAGACGACCATGGCGAGATGCCCGCCGAAATGATGCCGCACAGATACGCCCACATCGGCGGAAACCATGTGATCGGCTTGATCAGCTCCAAAACGGCTTTGGGCTGCGGGCGGGTCGCTATGTGTAAGTTTTCTGATACAGTCATGTGTCAACTAAACATTACAACGTTGAGTCGATCAAGTCTAAAGTCGTGTTGGTATGTTCTGCGCAACCAATCCGGCGCACCAGAATTGTTGGCGCAGTGTTAAATATGCTTGAACGCACAGCGCGGAGATAAACCACAACATATGGTGATAAAGCCGTCTACAATTCAGGAAACGCACAAGTCATTCCCTGCTGGGAAGATTTCTTTGGCGCTCAAAAAAGACTTACGCGTAACGGTTGCAGATTTTCTTGGCTGGCGGGCATCCCTCAAATACCAGCCTACATGTGTGCAAAGCCGATTTTCCCGCCGAAACAATCAAGACCACCAACGGGCCAAGCCTATTCGTCGTCCTTGCTCAGCAGGCCGAACTTGCGCAACTTTACATACAGGGATTGCCGCGACAGCCCCAACATTTCGGCAGCGGCCACCCGGTTGTTACGGGTCAGGTCCACCGCCGTCTGGATGCACATCTTTTCCACCACATCGGTGGTTTCGGTCACGATGTCTTTCAGGGTCGATGACCCCACCAGCTCCATCACCGACCGCATGCCATCATCGCCCGCGCTGAATCCGGGCTTGCGCAGCATCTCAGACCTGCTGGCATCACGCAGGATCAAGCCAAAGCCCGGCTTGGGGCGATCACTCAGGAACGCGGCCGAAATCTCGACCGCGACCTCACCTTTGAACTCGCTTAAGATCCGCGTCGCATACATCCGCAACTGCCGCGCGCGGCGGGTGTTATCCAAAAGCACCCGCAGATCAACGCCGCCCCGCGCCAGAAAATCCGCCATCGAGCGGCCCCGGACGCTGGCCAGATGCGTGCTGTCGGTCAGCTTTAGAAACGCATCATTGGCCGAGGTGATGATGCCGTCCTGATCCAGAAACACCATGCCATCCACGCCTTCGTGGAAAAGCCGCTCTAGGTTTTCGTTGGTTTCGGTGTTCGGCGTGTTGGCCAGTTCGGGCGCCTCAATCCGGCACAGCATCAGCCGCTCGCCCGCCGCGCGGAACAGTTTGGGGATCACCCGCACCTTGCGCTGCGAGCGTCGCGCGACCAATTCCACCGGGCTTACCGCATCAGCCGAGGCGATGTTCGACAGGCTTTCCAGAAACTCACCGCGCCGACGCCCCTCAAATTCCTGCGCAATCGCGGCCCCGATCAAATCCTGCCGCGAGCCGCCCAGCATCAGCGCCGCCGCCGCATTCAGATCAGAAATCCGGCCCGAATTCATCGCCACCAGCACAACCGCATCGCGCGTCGCTTCCATCAGCACACGGTAGCGGGTGTCCATCTCACGCTGAGTCTCGTAATCACGCTCCAGCGCAAACTGCGCCATCACCAGCTGCTGCTGCATCTCAGCCACCGGACGCATATCGCGGCCCATCATCAGGATGGTCTTATCCTTGCCGATGTTGTGCATTGAATAGCGCACCGGAAATTCCCACAAAGTCTGGTCAATGTGGTTCAGCTCCACCGCCAAAGCACGTGACCCTTGCTTGGTGATCACCGCAAGCCGCTTTACCAGCTTTTCATAACTTTCATCGGTGACAATTTCTTCCACGGGCTTGCCAACCCAACTGTCCAGCCGCCCAAACGCCGGATGCCCCGGATTGACCATCACAGCGGCCACACGCGCATCACCCGAAATCAGCAAAGAAATATCCGCAGCCGTTGATACGATCTCAGAGAGCATCTCTGGATCAATCAGCGGCATCGTCAGGCCAGTCAAAAAGTGTTTTGTATCAGTGTTCACAGCAGTTTCGCCATTTTTGCCGCCCACCCGTTCAATCGGGACCACGGTATGTTAAGCGCGCTTCAGCACGCAAAAGGCGTCGAACTTAAGGCCCATGACCTCCAGAGCTGCGCCGATGTCATTGGATGAAAAATCAGCCCCTGTGCATGAAGCCGGATCCTCCACTTTTGACATCACCGCGCCCCCGACGACGATAGGGGTAGGCTTGCCCATTATGGTCTTCAGAAATTGTACGGTCTTTGTGACAGATTCGAGTTTTTCTTTCGTCGCGACCGAGATCATCACCCCGTCGAAGTGCCGCGATGCCATCAAACTGCGCAATTCGTTGAAGCTTGGCGCAATTCTGAGGCAAACTGAAACTCCATAGCGCCGCATCTGTCCGGTTGCCACCATCGGCCCCAAAGTGTGCTGTTCGCGGTCTGGCACGATCAACATCACCGTGCCATGTCCGGTATCGCCCGCCTGATCGGCAACCCAAGCCGTGCCAATCTCGCGCAGCAGGCTTTGCATCCGCCCGACGCCTATCGTCACGTCGATCCAGGACATTTCGTCGTCGTGCCAAGCCTGACCCATCCGCCGCGCCGCAATCGGAATGTAGACATCCGCCAGCGCCGCAAGGCTGATCCGCGCCCGCTTCACTTCTGTCAGCAATTCCGCGAAGGCCGCCTTCGTGCCCGACAACGATGCGGTAATCAGCCCCGTAACCAAAGTCTCGCGCGGCTCGATCACAGACTTCGCGCTGCGATCTGCCAGCAGTGACACCACCTGAGAGGCAAAGAAACTGACACCGGACGTATCCCCAGCCAAGGCCCGCACCTGATTGAGAGGCTGAAACTCCTGCATGGGCTCGGCTCCGCAAAGGGGCGCCCGCAAAACCGCAACCTGAATATGTCAGCACGATCGGGGTCATCCTTGGCCTTAACTCTCCATTAGGTCCAACATATTGTCAAAGAAAATTGACACACTGAACATTAAGTATGCGGAGTGGATTTTACAAGTGCATGTTTCTAAATAATAATTGCTTTCTTTCTGTGCAGCAAAAGTTTGGGGTTTGGTGCGGAAACCACAGAATGTGTCAACCAAAGTAGTGTAAGTTTTAGTTGACACATTCGGAATCGGGAGGCTAGGGTTGGCAAGCAGACACGTCGTTTGAAAGCCAAGCCATGCCAGCGAATCGCCCGAACAAGCCTCTCCGCCAACCGCTCTATACTGCGGCAGAGCGTGCGCGCCGCGATGCCACCAAATGGACGCTCGTGCAGGGTATTCTGGCCCCGGTGCAGTTTCTGGCTTTCGCGATCTCGCTGGTTCTGGTGCTGCGCTACATGTTGACGGGTGACGGCTACAGCGCGGCAACCATTTCCATTTTGGTAAAAACCACCCTGCTTTTCCTGATCATGGTCACGGGCGCTATTTGGGAGAAGGTGGTGTTCGGGCAATACCTGCTTGCCCCTGCGTTCTTCTGGGAAGACGTGTTCAGCTTCGCCGTCATCGCGCTACATTCTGCTTATATTATAGCGCTTTGGACCGGGGCGCTGTCGCCGATGGAGCAGATGGCGCTGGCGCTGACAGCGTACCTCACCTACGCAATCAACGCCGGGCAGTTCATTCGCAAGTTGCGCCTCGCACGGCTGGATCAGGCGGTGCGGGCATGACCGGCACGCTTCCCGCCATCGGCTGCACCAATACCCCCGTGCTGAAAGAGCGTGGCCAGCGTGAAGTGTTCTGCGGGCTGACCGGGATCATCTGGTTGCACCGCAAAATGCAGGATGCGTTCTTTCTGGTGGTAGGCTCGCGCACCTGCGCGCACCTGTTGCAGTCGGCGGCGGGCGTGATGATTTTTGCCGAACCGCGCTTTGGCACCGCGATTCTGGAGGAGAAAGATCTGGCAGGTCTGGTCGATGCCCAGGCCGAGCTGGACCGTGAAGTTGCGCGGCTGTTGTCACGCCGCCCTGACATTCGGCAACTGTTTCTGGTCGGATCTTGCCCGTCGGAAGTGATCAAACTTGACCTGCATCGCGCGGCTGAACGGATGAGCGCCGCCCACGCGCCGCATGTGCGGGTGCTGAATTATTCAGGGTCAGGCATTGAGACCACCTTCACCCAAGGCGAGGATGCCTGCCTTGCCGCCATGGTGCCTGCGCTGGCGCACAGCGAGGCGCGCGCGTTGTTGATTGTCGGCGCGCTGCCCGATGTGGTCGAAGATCAGGCTTTGGCGCTGTTGGCCGCGATGGGCATCAGCAACGTGCGCTGCCTGCCCGCCCGGCGCAGCGCCGATGCGCCGCAGGTTGGTGAAAACACCGTGTTCGCGCTGGTGCAGCCGTTCTTGGGCGACACCCATGCAGCCCTGCTGCGCCGCGGTGCGCGCCATATTACAGCGCCCTTCCCGTTCGGCGCCGAAGGCACCACGTTGTGGCTGCAAGCCATCGCCACCGAGTTCGGCGTGCCGCAGGCCCTGTTTGATGCCGTCATCGCCGCCCCGCGCGCCCGTGCTGAAAAGGCCATCGCTGCTGCACGCAAAACCCTTGACGGCAAGTCGATTTTCTTCTTCCCCGACAGCCAGCTTGAAATCCCGCTCGCCCGCTTTCTGACCCGCGAATGTGGCATGACGGCGCTAGAGGTCGGCACGCCCTTCCTGCACCGCGATCTGCTGGCCCCGGAACTGGCGCTGCTGGCCGAAGGCCCGGTGATCTCGGAAGGTCAGGACGTGGACAAACAACTGGCCCGCGCCCGCGCCGCCCGTGCCGATCTGACCGTCTGCGGTCTGGGCCTTGCCAACCCGCTGGAAGCCGAAGGCATGGCGACCAAATGGGCGATTGAGCTGGTGTTCACCCCGGTGCATTTCTACGAACAGGCGGGCGATCTGGCAGCACTTTTCGCGCGCCCGCTGCGCCGTCGTGCCCTGCTCGCACCCTTGGCCCCCCGGATGGAGGCCGCCGAATGAAGCTGACGTTGTGGACATATGAAGGCCCGCCGCATGTTGGCGCGATGCGTGTCGCCACCGGCATGAAGGGGTTGCACTACGTTCTGCACGCCCCGCAAGGCGACACCTACGCCGACCTGTTGTTCACCATGATTGAGCGCCGCGACCACCGCCCGCCGGTCACCTACACCACGTTTCAGGCCCGCGATCTGGGCGGCGACACCGCCACCTTGTTCAAGACCGCCTGTCAGGATGCGGTCGCGCGTTTTCAGCCAGAAGCCCTGATTGTCGGCGCGTCTTGCACCGCAGAACTCATTCAGGATGACCCGGCGGGTTTGGCTGAAAGCATGGATCTGGGCATCCCGGTGATCCCGCTCGATCTGCCCAGCTATCAGCGCAAAGAAGGCTTCGGCACCGATGAGACGTTCTTGCAGATCACCCGTCATCTGGCAAAGCCCGTCGCCCGCACAGCGCAGATCACCGCCAACCTGATAGGCCCCACGGCACTTGGGTTCCGGCATCGCGATGACATCGTAGAAGTCACCCGCCTGCTGGCTGACATGGGCATCTCCGTCAACGTCTGCGCCCCGATGGGCGCGCGCCCGTCTGATATCGCTCGCCTTGGCGCTGCACATTTCAACGTGCTGATGTATCCCGAACACGCCGAATCCGCCGCCCGCTGGTTGGAGACGAATTTCAAGCAACCCTACACCAAATCCGTGCCGATCGGCGTTGGCGCTACCCATGATTTTCTCGCCGAAATCGCACAGATCACCGGCCTGCCGCTGAAATCCGACACCTCGCGCCTGCGCCTGCCATGGTGGACCCGCTCCGTCGATTCCACCTACCTCACCGGCAAACGCGTGTTCATCTTCGGCGACGGCACCCATGTCGCCGCCGCCGCCCGCATCGCCCGCGATGAAATGGGGTTCGAGGTCGCTGGCCTTGGCTGCTTTAACCGCGAAATGGCCCGCCCCATCCGCGCTTTGGCCAAAGAATACGGCGTCGAGGCGCTGATCACCGATGATTACCTTGAGGTCGAAGCCACCATCGCCGCCCTGCACCCCGAGATGATCCTTGGCACCCAGATGGAGCGTCACATCGGCAAGCGCCTCGGTATCCCTTGCGCTGTGATCTCGGCCCCGGTGCATGTGCAGGATTTCCCCGCCCGCTACTCGCCGCAGATGGGCTGGGAAGGCGCGAATGTGATCTTTGACACTTGGGTGCATCCCTTGGTGATGGGTCTGGAAGAACACCTGCTGCACATGTTCCGCGATGATTTCGAATTCCACGACGAGGCAGGCGCGTCGCACCATGGCGGCCAACACATCGCCCGGCCGGTCAGCGCTGAAGCCGCCGCTGCGGCCGCGATTGACGCGGGCTCGATGCCCGCCGAGATCGCCGCTGTTGTTGAACAAACCCAACACGAAACCGCGTCTGACTCCAATGTCATCTGGCTGTCGGACGCCGAAAACGAACTGCGCAAGATCCCCTTCTTCGTGCGCGGCAAGGCGCGCCGCAATACCGAAAAGTTTGCCCAAGGCAAGGGACTGACAAGGATCAGTGTCGAAACCCTCTACGAGGCAAAAGCCCATTATGCGCGCTGACACCCCCCTGACTGGCACTTTGGTTGCTGGCAAAAAGTCCAGCTACAACATCGTCGTGGTCACGCTGGATCAACACGCCGCAGGCCCCGCCGCGCGTGTCGCACCCCGGCTGGCGCAAGACTTCCCCGGCCTGACCATCACCATCCACGCCGCCGCCGAATGGGCTGAAAACCCCGCCGCCCTGCTGCGCTGCAAGGCTGATCTGCAAACCGCTGACATCATCATCGCCAACCTGATCTTCATCGAAGAACATATCAACGCCATCCTGCCCGCGCTGACCGAGGCCCGCGCCCGCGTCGATGCCTTCATCGGCGTCATTGCCGATGCCCAAATCGTCAAGCTGACCAAAATGGGCGATCTGGATATGTCCAAACCCGCATCGGCGGCGATGGCTTTGCTGAAAAAGCTGAAACCCTCCGCCAAAACCAGCGCGAACAGCGGCGAAAAGCAAATGTCGATGCTGCGCCGCATCCCAAAAATCCTGCGCTGGATTCCGGGAAAAGCGCAGGACATGCGCGCGTGGTTTTTGTCGATGCAATACTGGCTGGGTGGCTCTGACGACAATATCGAACAGATGGTGCGCTTTCTGATTGGCCGCTATTCCACCCACAAAGACTGGCGCGGTGCGGCAAGCAAAGCTCCGGTCGATTACCCCGACGTGGGCCTCTACCACCCCGCCCTCGCCGCGCGCATCACCACCAACCTTACTGACCTGCCGCGCCCTGCAAACGCCACCGCCACCGTCGGCCTTTTGATGCTGCGCTCTTATGTGCTAGCCTCCGATACCGCCCATTACGATGCCGTGATCGCTGCCTTTGAAGCCAAGGGCATCGCCTGCATCCCGGCCTTTGCCGGGGGCCTCGATGGCCGCCCCGCGATCAACGCCTACTTCAAGGGCATCGACGCGATGGTATCGCTGACCGGGTTCTCCCTCGTCGGTGGCCCCGCTTACAACGACAGCCCCGCCGCCGTGGCCGCTCTGACCGCACTGGATGTGCCCTATATTGCAGCCCACCCGCTGGAGTTTCAAACCCTTGGCCAATGGGCACAAGCAGGCCAAGGTCTTGGCCCGATTGAAACCACCATGCTGATCGCGCTGCCCGAGATTGACGGTGCCACCAACCCAACTGTGTTCGCGGGGCGTCATGGCCTTGATGGCTGCCAAGGCTGTCATCACATGTGCAAGGGCCAAGAAGACAGCCGCGCGATGTCTGCCTGCCCCGAGCGTATCACCTCGCTGGCAGAAAAAACCCTGCGGCTTGCCAAGTTGCATCAGGCCAAAAACGCCGACAAGAAGGTTGGTATCGTGCTGTTCGGCTTCCCGCCGAACGCGGGCGCCGCTGGCACCGCCGCTTATCTGTCGGTGTTTGAAAGCCTGTACAACACACTGATCGCGATGAAGGCCGACGGCTATACGCTGGACGTGCCCGCCACAGTCGATGACCTGCGCGAAGCGGTCCTTGGCGGCAATGCCGCGCATTACGGTCAGCCCGCCAATGTCGCAGCCTTTGTTGATGCCGACAGCATCGTGCGCAACACCACCCATCTGGCCGAGGTTGAATCCGTCTGGGGCGCTGCCCCCGGTCGTGTGCAATCCGATGGCCGCCGGGTGTTCGTGCTGGGCCATCAGTTCGGCAATATCTTTGTCGGTTTGCAGCCCACTTTTGGGTATGAAGGCGACCCGATGCGCTTGTTGTTTGAGCGCGGCTTTGCCCCCACCCATGCCTTTGTGCAGTTCTACCTGTGGCTGCGCAACACCTACCAAGCCGATGCCTTGCTGCATTTCGGGATGCACGGCGCTTTGGAATTCATGCCCGGCAAACAGGCTGGCCTTGGCGGCAAAGATTGGCCGGATCGCCTGATTGGCGAGGTGCCCAATATCTACCTTTATGCCGCCAACAACCCGTCCGAAGCCACCCTCGCCAAGCGCCGCAGCAATGCCGTGACCATCACGCACCTTACACCGCCGCTTGCACAGGCTGGGCTTTACAAGGGCTTGGTCGATCTGAAAGACAGCCTGACCCGCTGGCGCGCGCTTGTCCCCATGGCACCCGAGCGTGCGGATCTTGAGACGCTGATCGCCGAACAAGCCGCGCTTGTCGATCTGTCCGGCGCACCCGGTGCCCTGTGGCTGAAACTGCTGGAAGCCGAAGCCGCGCTGATCCCGGATGGCCTGCATGTACTGGGTCGCCCGATGACCGCCATCGCGCGGGCTGAATATCTGAACCTGCTGCCGCCGATGGATGCCACCGAGCGCGCCCGTATTGACCTGCAACTGCAACAGGACACCGAAATCCCCGGCATCCTGCGCGCGCTGTCGGCTCGCTTCATCGCCCCGGTTCCGGGCGGCGATCTGATCCGCTCGCCCCAAATCCTGCCCACGGGCCGCAACATCCACGCCTTTGATCCGTTCCGTATGCCCACCGAGTTCGCCCTGCGCGATGGTGCCGCCCAAGCCGACCGCCTGCTGGCCGCCCACCCCACCTTGCCGCGCTCGATAGCACTAGTGCTGTGGGGCAGCGACAATATCAAATCCGATGGTGGCCCGGTCGGCCAAGCCTTGGCGCTGATCGGCGCGCGCCCCAGGTTTGACAGCTATGGCCGCTTGTGTGGGGCCGATCTGGTGCCGCTGGCGCAGCTTGGCCGCCCGCGTATCGACGTGCTGATGACGCTTTCCGGCATCTTCCGCGATCTGCTGCCGTTGCAAACCAAGATGCTCGCCGAAGCCGCCTACAAGGCCGCCACCGCAGATGAGCCTTTGGCACAAAACTTCATCCGCGCCCACACCCTCGCTTATGCCGAGCAGATGGGCGTCGATATGGAAACCGCCAGCCTGCGGGTGTTCTCCAATGCCGAAGGCGCTTATGGCTCCAACGTCAACCAACTGGTCGACAGCTCGGCTTTCGGCCAGGAAGATGAGTTGGCCGACGCTTACGAGGCCCGCAAAAGCTTCGCCTATGGCCGCGATGGCAAAGCGGTGAAAAACGCCGCCATGCTGCAAAAGGCGCTGAAAAACGTCGAATTGGCCTATCAAAACCTTGAATCCGTCGAACTCGGCGTTACAAGCGTCGATCACTATTTCGACACCCTCGGCGGTATCGCCCGCGCGGTGAAACGCCAGCGCGGCACCGATACGCCCGTCTATATCAGCGACCAGACCCGTGGCACCGGCAAAATCCGCACCCTACGCGACCAGATCGCCTTGGAGAGCCGCTCGCGCACGCTGAACCCAAAATTCTACGAAGGCTTGCTGAAGCACGGCGCCGAAGGTGTCCGCCAGATTGAGGCGCATGTCACCAACACCATGGGCTGGTCGGCCACCGCCGAAGCGGTCGATCCTTGGGTCTATCAGCGCCTGTCGGAAACCTTCGTGCTGGATGAAGCGATGCGCAAACGCATGGCGGCGCTGAACCCGGTGGCCTCGGCCCGGATGGCCAACCGCCTGATTGAGGCCTCCGAGCGCAGCTATTGGACACCCGACGCCGCGACTTTGGCCGCCCTGCAAGGCGCTGCCGATGAACTTGAAGACCGACTTGAAGGGATTGCAGCCGAATGACCGCGATCCATCCTTCCACAGAAAGAATCCGCCCATGACCCTGCATTCTCTCCCCATTCTGCGCGGCCTTGACGGCGACGGCTCGGTGCAAGTGCATCAGGACGCCGACACCAAGATCGAAGGCGCGAAAGTGTTTTCGGTCTATGGCAAGGGCGGAATTGGGAAATCGACCACCTCAAGCAATCTGTCGGCGGCGTTTTCGATGATGGGCAAGCGGGTGTTGCAGATCGGCTGCGATCCCAAACATGACTCTACGTTCACATTGACCGGGCGGCTGCAAGCCACGGTGATCGACATCCTGAAAGACGTGGATTTCCACGCCGAGGAACTCCGCCCCGAAGATTACGTCGCCACCGGCTTTAACGGCGTGAAATGCGTCGAGGCTGGCGGCCCGCCCGCTGGAACCGGCTGCGGCGGCTATGTGGTGGGCCAGACGGTGAAACTGCTGAAACAGCACCACCTGCTGGAAGACACCGACGTGGTGATTTTCGATGTGCTGGGCGATGTGGTCTGCGGCGGTTTTGCCGCCCCCTTGCAGCACGCCGACCGCGCCTTGATCATCACCGCCAATGATTTCGACAGCATTTATGCGATGAACCGCATCATCGCCGCCGTGCAGGCCAAATCCGGCAACTACAAGGTGCGGCTGGCCGGATGCGTCGCCAACCGTTCGCGCGAGACGAATGAGGTGGACCGCTACTGCGAGCGCGTTGGCTTCAACCGCATCGCGCATATGCCCGACATTGATGCCATCCGCCGCTCGCGACTGAAGAAAAAGACACTGTTTGAGATGGACGATAGCGAAGACATCGTAATGGCCCGCGCCGAATATATGCGGCTGGCCGACAAACTGTGGCGCTCGGTGCAAGAGCCCGGATCGACCCCCGCGCCGCTGCCGGATCGTGAGATTTTTGAACTGCTGGGGTTTGACTGAGATGGCCAACTACGCTGCAACCCTGACCCGCGTTGAGGATTACTTCGACCGCTCGGCCACCAAAGTGTGGGAGCGTCTGACCTCTGACGCTCCGGTGTCGCGCATCCGCCAGACCGTGCGCGAAGGCCGTGACAAGATGCGCGCGCTGATGCTGTCGCGCCTGCCCGCTGATCTGCGCGGCGCACGCGTGCTGGATGCAGGTTGCGGCGCAGGGCAAATGACCGCCGAACTGGCCGCGCGTGGGGCCGATGTGATGGCCGTCGATATCTCGCCCGCCTTGGTTGATATCGCGCTGGCCCGCCTGCCCGCCGAACATGCCCGCCGCGTCAGCTTTGCCAGCGGTGATATGACCGCCGACCATGGCCGCTTTGATTACGTCATCGCGATGGACAGCCTGATTTACTACGGCACCACCGATATTGCCGCCGCATTGGACCGCTTGGGCAGCCGTACCGAGACTGCCGTGGTGTTCACCGTTGCCCCGAAAACCGCCTTCCTGATGACATTCTGGAGCATGGGAAAATTGTTTCCCCGCGCCGACCGCAGCCCGATCATGGTGCCGCACGCATTTGCCACCCTGAACCGCGCCACCATGGGCCGCGTGACCAAAATCGACCGCGTCTCTCGCGGGTTCTATATTTCGGAATGTCTGGAGTATCGGCCGTGATCTTCTTCAAATCGAAACATGTGCAACAACTTAGCACCAAATGGATGCCGTTCGCTGACGCCGCATCCGAAGGCCTGACCCTGCCGCAACTGCTGCGCTTGGGGCTGTTTCAGGTTTCGGTCGGCATGGCGGCGGTCTTGTTGCTCGGCACGCTGAACCGGGTGATGATTGTCGAGTTGGGCGTGCCTGCATCAGTCGTGGCGCTGATGATCGCGCTCCCCGTCGTCTCGGCCCCGTTCCGCGCCCTGCTGGGCCATAAATCTGACAATCACAAAAGCTGGATCGGTTGGAAGCGCGTGCCTTACCTGTGGTTCGGCAGCCTGTGGCAGATGGGCGGCCTAGCGATCATGCCCTTCGCGCTGATCGTGCTGTCGGGCGATCAGATCCATGGGCCGGAATGGGCGGGCAAAGCCTTGGCGGGCGTGGCTTTTCTGATGACCGGCGTGGGCATGCACATGACCCAAACCGCAGGTCTGGCGCTGGCATCCGACCGCGCCACCGATGAAACCCGCCCCCGCGTTGTGGCGCTGCTCTATGTGATGTTCCTGCTGGGCATGGCGGTTTCTGCCGTGGTTCTGGGCCTTCTGTTGCGCAATTTCGACGAAATCCGCCTGATCCGCGTCGTGCAAGGCTGCGGCGTTGTGACCATGGTTCTGAACCTTGTCGCCCTGTGGAAACAGGAAAAGGTCCGCCCGATGAGCGCCGAGGAAATGGCGCAGACCCGCCCGATCTTCCACGAAGGCTGGCGCGATCTGATGGCGGGCGGCCATGCGGGCCGTTTGTTGCTGGTGGTGATGCTGGGCACCATGGCGTTTCAAATGCAAGACGTGCTGCTGGAACCCTACGGCGCTGAAATCCTTGGGCTTTCGGTGGGTTCCACCACTTGGCTGACCGCCTGCAACGCCATGGGCGCGCTGGTGGGCTTTGTGCTGGCGGGCCGCTGGATGTCAAACGGGCAGGATATGTTCCGCATGTCGGCGCGTGGGCTGCTGGTGGGGGTTGTGGCCTTTCTGCTGGTGATTTTTGCGGCCCCGCTGCACTCCACCGTGATGTTCTACATCGGCGCATGGAGCATTGGTCTGGGCGCGGGCCTGTTCGCCGTGGCCACCCTCACCGCCGCAATGTCGCTGCCCGAACAGGGCGTGGCCGGACGCGGGCTGGTGCTGGGCGCTTGGGGCGCTGCACAAGCCACCGCTGCGGGCCTGTCCATCGCGGTTGGTGGCGGTTTGCGCGACAGCGTCGGGGCCTACGCGCTTCAGGGCGGCTTCGGCCCGGTGTTTTCAGCGCCCGCCTTTGGCTACTCTGTTGTTTACATGATCGAAATCGTCGTTCTGTTTGTCACCCTGATCGCCCTTGCGCCTTTGGTGCGGGTCGCTCTTTTCACCGCGCAATCCAAAGCCGACACTGCCCGTCTGGGTCTTGTCGATTTCCCCAACTAACCCGGAGGACACCCCATGCTGGGCACAACTTTCTTTGGCAACTTTGACCTTGCTTCGCTGGCTATCTGGCTGTTCTGGGGCTTTTTTGCCCTGCTGATTTATTACCTGCAAACCGAAAACATGCGCGAAGGCTACCCGCTGGAATTGGAGGACGGCACGCCCGCGCCCAATCAAGGCCCATTCCCGCTGCCCAAGCCCAAAACCTTCATCCTGCCGCATGGCCGGGGCGAAGTCACGGTGCCGAACGGCGCGCGTGAGGCCCGCGAAGTGGCCTTGGGGCGCACCGCTGTGTCCGAAGGCTTCCCCCACGCGCCCTTGGGCAATCCGATGACCGATGGCGTTGGCCCCGCCGCTTGGGCACTGCGCCGCGATGTGCCGGAACTTGACGGCCACGGCCACAACAAGATCGTGCCAATGGCGCAAGCCCCGGCCTTTGCCGTCTCTGCCGGACGTGACCCGCGCGGCCTTCCCGTGCAGGCGGGCGATAACGAAGTGGTGGGTCGCATTGCCGATATGTGGGTCGATGCGCCAGAGCAACTGGTGCGCTATCTGGAAATCAACCTGAACTCGGGCCACCGCTGCCTTGTGCCGATGCCGATGGTGAAAATCTGGAAAGACCGGGTGCGGATCAACTCGCTGTCGTCCGATCTGTTCGACGGTGTGCCGGGCACCAAATCGCTGACCGAAGTGACCCTGCTGGAAGAAGAAAAGATCAGCGCCTATTACGCGGGCGGCACGCTTTATGCGGCAGCCAACCGCAAGGGCGGCTCTTTGGCGTGGAAGCCATGAGCGCGCCGCACGACGATTTCGCCATCGAGCCGGTGCGCGGCCTGCCCGAACGCCCGCCTGTGGGCGAGGAATTGCTGTGGCAAGGCCGCCCCGACAGTCTGGCGCTAGCCCGCGATGCCTTCAAGATCACTTGGGTGGCGGGGTATTTCGGGACGCTGGCGATCTGGCGGGCCTCGGCTGTGGCGGATGGCAGCCCGGCCTCGGTTATCGCGGTGATGCTGCCCTATCTTGCCATCGGTCTGGTCGTTTGCGGCATCCTATACCTGATGGCGTGGGTGCAAGCCCGCGCGACGGTTTACACCATCACCACGGCGCGCGTTGCCCTGCGGATTGGTGCGGCCCTGACGGTGACGCTGAACGTGCCGTTCAAGCAAGTGGGGGCTGCGACGCTTTCAACCAAGCGTAATGGCACAGGCTCTATCGCCTTGGAAACCTTGTGCGATACCCGGATTTCCTATCTTGTCTGCTGGCCGCATGTCCGCCCGTGGCGCTTTGCCAAAACCCAACCCACCCTGCGCTGCATCCCCGATGCCGCCGGCGTGGCAAAGATTTTGGCCGATGCCGCAGAAACCCGCATCAATGAACCCACCGTCGCCCGCGTCATGCCCGCGATGGCAATGGCGGCGGAATAGGAGGCGATCATGGTCAGCCAAACCCAAAGCCGCGCCCGTCCCTCTGACAGCAAGGACATGATCCCCAAGCCCTTGTTGCTGGCGATGCTGGCGCTGGTGCTGGCCAGCCTTGCCGTCGTCAGCTTTTCGGTGCTGACCGGGCGCGATCATGTCGGCGTGCCGAAATCCGCCACCATCGTGGCCGAGCGCAGCATCATTCTGCAAGGCGGCGGCGCGCAGGCGGTAACGGTGCTTTCAACCGATGGCAAACTTCTGATGGATCTGCCGCATGGCGGTTTTATCACCGTTATTCAGAACGGAATGGAACGCGCCCGCTTGACGGCTGGCGTTGATAAATTACTTCCTTTGCGTATTGTGGAATACGCGAATGGCCGCCTTGTGGCACAAGATGACTACACCGGATGGAGCGCAGAATTGGGCGCATTCGGGTCTGACAACAGGGCTGCGTTCGAACGGCTCATGTCACAACTGTGATCACAATAAGGGGAACCAAATGATGGCAATCTTTCGTAAAATCGCTGAAGAAGTGCCCTGCACCGTCGAGGTCAGCCACCGCTTCGAAAGCCTGCACGCTCATGTTCGTTTCAATAATGGCGCCGTCGTCTATCCGGGGGATGAGGTTCTGGTGCACGGCGCGCCGATCATGGCGGCTTACGGCGAGCTGATCATCGAAGACCGCCAGGCCACCATCACCCGCGCCTCTTGGCTGGAACGACTGTGGACCCGCGCCACCGGCGATTTCGGCTTTATGGAACTCTGCGAGTTTTCGTTTTCCGATGAGGTGACGCTATGAACGCCACCCCCAAAGGCCTTGATGCCGATTACGCCGAACTCGCCGCCGCCCAGCCGCAAGACACCCAAGCGATGGCGACCGAGACCACCCTCTTGAACCCGCGCTTTTACACCACCGACTTTGAGGAGATGGACCGGGTTGATGTCACCCCAGTGCGCAAAGAATGGGATGCCCTGCTCGCCGAGATGAAAGCCGATCCCAACAAGGGCCATTTCAAGAAAACCGTCGATTGGACGGAATGGGACGCCAACTGGGACGGGATGGAGCCGAAGCTGAAGCGCGAATTCATCGACTTTCTGGTATCCTCCTGCACCGCCGAATTTTCCGGCTGCGTGCTGTATAAAGAAATGAAACGTCGCGGCTCGAACCCCGATATATGTGAGCTGTTCAGCTACATGTCGCGCGACGAGGCCCGTCATGCCGGTTTCATCAACGATGCGCTGCGCGAGGCTGGCGTTGCGGTGAACCTCGGCTTTCTGACCAAGGCCAAGAAATACACCTACTTCCGCCCGAAATTCATCTATTATGCCACCTATCTGTCTGAAAAGATTGGCTATGCGCGCTACATCACCATCTATCGCCACTTGGAAGCCAACCCCGATCAACGCTTCCACCCGATCTTCAAATGGTTCCGCGAATGGTGCAATGACGAGTTTCGCCATGGTGAGGCTTTCGCTTTGCTGATGCGCACCGATCCGAAACTGACCACCAGTTTCGCCAACAAACTCTGGATACGGTTTTTCCTGACGGCGGTGTATTCGACCATGTTCGTGCGCGACCATCAGCGGCCCGAGTTTCACAAAGCCCTTGGCGTCGATATCGAATGGTATGACCAAGAGGTGTACCGCAAAACCAGCGCCATCGCGCGGCAGGTGTTCCCGCTGGAAATCGACATTGACCACAAACGCTGGCTGCCCAACCTGCGCCGGATGCGCGATGCGTTTGGTCAAATGGATGCGGGCAAACGCAAGGGCGGTGTTGGCGGCTGGTTCAGCCACAAGCTGGGCGTTGTCAAAGCGGCGACGGCCTTCGTGGCGCTTTACACCATCCCGGTGATCAAATCAGAGCCGCCGAAAGACGTGCGGTTGGAGCCGATCTATTGATCGTTTTCCCGCATAAAATCGGCGGTTTGGGGCGGGCGCGCCCCGACCCCCGATTGCTCAACGGCGCCACGCCATGAGCGATAACCCGTGGCTCGCCGCACTGACGACGCTGTTCATGTGGTGGTTCTCCACTGGCGTCATTCTGTGGCGGGTGCGGGTGGCCGACAATGGCACGGCGCAAGATCATCTGAACTCGGTGATCATCGGCCTGCCCCTACTGGCGATCGGCTTTGCCGCCGCACGCGCGTCCTTGCCTGACCTTTCGGCCAACGGCATCTACCTTGCCTTCCTTGCCGCCCTCGCCCTTTGGGCATGGATCGAACTCGCCTTCCTGTCCGGCATCATCACCGGCCCAAACCGCGCGCCCTGCCCCGCCTTCACGACCGCAACCGACCGCTTCTGGCGCGCCGTCGGCACCATCGCCTGGCACGAACTGACCCTGATCGCCACCCTGACGGCCCTTGGGCTCGCCTCACTCCACGCCGCCAACCCCTTCGCCTTTGGCACCTTCGCGCTGCTGTTCATCGCCCGCGTCTTTGCCAAGCTGAACCTGTTCCTCGGCGTGCCGCGCATCAACACGCAGTTTCTGCCCCGGCCCTTGGCGCACCTTGCCAGCTACTTCCGCATCGGCCGCATCACCGCTTTCTTCCCGATCTCGATCTCCGCCCTGACCGTAGGCTCTGCGCTGCTGCTGGAACGCGCGATCAACGTGACACATCCCGGCATGTCGTTGGGCTATGCCCTGCTGACCTGCCTGTGCCTGCTGGCCCTGCTGGAGCACTGGTTCATGGTGCTGCCGCTGCCCGATGAAAAACTGTGGCGCTGGATGATTCCGGCCCGCAAATCCCTCTCGCTGACCCCACAAAAAGACCATCTCGAGGATGCCAATGGACTTTGATCAGATTTTCCACAGCCAGCTTGATGCCCTGAAAGCCGAAGGCAATTACCGCTCGTTTGCCGAATTGGAACGCAAACGCGGTGCCTTTCCGCGCGCGGATAACCACAAAGATGGCGCGGTGTCAGAGATCACCGTCTGGTGTTCCAATGATTACCTCGGCATGGGCCAACACCCCGCAGTCGTCAAAGCCATGGTCGATTGTGTGCAAACCAGCGGCACCGGATCAGGCGGCACCCGCAATATATCGGGCAACAACCACAAACACCTGCTGTTAGAGGCTGAACTGGCCGATCTGCACGGCAAGGCCGCAGCGCTGCTGTTCACCTCGGGCTATGTGTCAAACTGGGCGGCGCTGTCGACGCTGGGCAGCCGTATTCCGAATGCGGTGATTGTGTCTGATGCGGGCAACCATGCCAGCATGATCGAAGGCATCCGCCATTCCCGCGCCGACAAGGTGATCTGGAAGCACAACGACTGGCGCGATCTTGACCGCAAACTGCACGCCGTCGGCGACCGCCCCAAGATCGTGGCGTTTGAGAGCGTCTATTCGATGGATGGCGACATCGCGCCGATCAAAGAGATCATCGAAGTCGCCAAAGCCCATGGTGCGCTGACCTATATTGATGAGGTTCACGCGGTTGGCATGTATGGCCCGCGCGGCGGTGGCGTGTCTGAACGCGAAGGGCTGGCCGATCAGATTGACCTGATCGAAGGCACGCTTGGCAAGGCTTACGGCGTCGTTGGCGGATACATCACCGGATCGGCGGCGCTCTGCGATTTCATCCGCAGCTTTGCCTCGGGCTTCATCTTCACCACCGCCTTGCCGCCCGCCGTCGCCGCTGCTGCAACGGCTTCGATCCAGCACCTGAAAACCAGCGATACCGAACGTCTGCGCCAGCGCGAGCAAGTCGCCAAACTGCGCGCCAAGCTGGACCGCTTGGGCATCCCGCATATGGCCAATGACAGCCATATCATCCCGGTGATGATCGGCGACCCGATAAAATGCCGGATGATCAGCGACATTCTGATGCGCGACTGGGGCATCTATGTGCAGCCGATCAACTACCCCACCGTCGCCAAAGGCACCGAGCGTCTGCGCATCACGCCCTCGCCCTGCCACACCGACGCCGATATCGACCATCTGGCCAACGCGCTTTCCGCGCTGTGGCACCGCTGCGCGATCTCACATGCCGTGGCTTAAATCACGTTCATTTGAAGGTGCCGACCTGATCCAGATCGGTGTTTCAAGCGTATAACAATCAAAGTGAACAGGGAGGTTCCTGATGAAATCCAAACTCGCCATATTTGCGGTCTTGGCAACCGCTGCTGCCCCGGCCTTTGCCGCAGGGGATGCAACCAAAGGCGAAGCAGTCTTTAAGCAGTGTCAGACTTGCCACTCGGTGATGGACGAGACAGGCAAGCTCGTGGCAGGCAAAGGTGCCAAGACTGGCCCCAACCTTTATGGTGTGTTCGGTCGTCAGGTCGGCAGCTATCCCGATTTCAAATACGGCGACTCGATTGTTGCCGCCGGCAAAACCGGTTTGGTCTGGGATGAGGCGAGCTTTGTTGATTATGTCCAAGACCCGTCCAACCACTGGAAAACCGTCCTGGGCGACAAGAGTGCGAAGTCAAAGATGATGTTCAAGGTGAAGAACGCAGCTGTGGCAGAAGACGTTTACGCCTATCTGATCCAGTTCAGCCCGAACGCAGGTGCCGCACCGGCCCCGGCTGATCCAGCCGCCGCAGCGCCCGCCGATCCGGCAGCACCTGCGCCCGCGACCACGCCATAAGCCAGCCATAGATGGCAAAACGCAAAGGCCCCCAAGATTTGGGGGCCTTTTGCATTGGCTATCTTAAAGCCAAAACGGCGCTACACTACATATTGTATGTGAAACATCAAAAACCACAAGTCTTTCCCAGCGGGGAAGACATGCCCTTGCGCGCCGACAACACCCACAAGCCCAACCTGCGGAATCTTTGCAAACATAAGACGCTGAAATCAGGCCCGCTTGGCGTGCTGCCGCTGCGGTAATACCTTACGCACCGCATCCGCAATATCGGCCACCGTCAGCCCCGCATCGGCATACATCGCGGCCGGGCTGGATTGTTCAATGAACCGATCCGGCAAGGTCAGCGTGCGCAACCGCAAGCCATGATCGAGGCCCCCCGCGTTCGCCAGATACTGCAACACTTGGCACCCAAAGCCACCGCCCGCACCCTGCTCTACCGTGATGACCGCCGCGTGATGCCGCGCCAGCTGCCCGATCAACGCGGTGTCCAACGGCTTGGCAAAGCGCGCATCCGCCACCGTCACCGACACGCCCTGCGCAGCCAAAGCCTCGGCCGCGAGCAGACATTCCGGCAGATGCGCGCCAAAGCACAGCAGCGCCACATCTGTGCCTTCCCGCAGCACACGGCCACGTCCGATCTCCAGCACCTCACCGCGTTCCGGCATCTGCACGCCCGATCCTTCCCCGCGCGGATAGCGGAACGAGATCGGCCCCGCATCATAGGCGGCAGCGGTGGCAACCATATGCACCAGCTCAGCCTCATCCCCCGCAGCCATCACCACGAATCCCGGCAGGTTTGCGAGGTATCCCACATCAAACGCCCCGGCATGGGTCGCGCCATCCGCCCCCACCAGCCCGGCCCGATCAATCGCAAACCGCACCGGCAAGCCCTGCAAGGCCACGTCATGCACGATCTGATCATAGCCGCGCTGCAAGAACGTCGAGTATATCGCCACAAATGGCTTCAACCCTGAAGCCGCCATCCCAGCCGCAAACGTCACGCCATGCTGCTCAGCAATCCCCACATCAAACACCCGCGCCGGAAACCGCGCCGCCATCATGTCCAACCCGGTGCCAGAAGGCATCGCCGCCGTCACAGCCACAATACGGCCATCCCGCGCAGCCTCATCCGTCAAAGCCTTGCCGAACACCGAAGTATAAGCGGGCGCGTTGGATTTCGACTTCGCCTGCGTGCCCGAAATCACATCGAACTTCGCGACGCCGTGATATTTGTCGGCAGCACTTTCCGCCGGAGCATAGCCCTTGCCCTTCACCGTCACCGCATGGATCAGCACCGGCCCCGTCGCGCGGGTTTTCGCCGCCCGCAATGTCGCCAGCAATTCCGGCATGTCATGCCCATCAATCGGCCCGATGTAGGTAAAGCCCAATTCCTCAAACAAGGTGCCGCCCCCTGGCATCCCAGTCACCAGCGCCCGCGCGCGGCGTGCGCCATCGCGCAAGGGGCCGGGCAAAGCCGCCTCAAAGCCTTCTGCCATGCCACGCAGCGCCGCAAAAGGCGCATGGGCCGACAAGCCGTTGAGGTATTTGTTCAGCGCGCCCACTGGCGGCGCGATGCTCATGTCATTGTCGTTCAGAATGACGAACAGCCGCTTGCCCAGATGGCCTGCCGCGTTCATCGCCTCGTAGGCCATGCCCGCCGTGATCGCGCCATCGCCAATCACCGCAATCGCATCGCCGGTGGGCTGGCCCATATCACGGCCAATGGTAAACCCCAAAGCCGCCGAAATGCTGGTGCTGGAATGCGCCGCCCCAAACGGATCATATTCAGACTCCGACCGTTTGGTGAAGCCCGAAAGCCCGCCGCCCTGCCGCAAACTGCGCATCCGCGCCCGCCGCGCCGTCAGGATCTTGTGCGGATAGCACTGATGCCCAACATCCCAGATCAGCTTGTCCACCGGCGTGTTGAACACCGCATGGATCGCCACCGACAACTCCACCACACCCAGCGACGACCCCAGATGCCCGCCCGTTTCCGACACCACCGAAATCACCTCGGCCCGCAATTCATCGGCCAGCCGGGAAAGGTCCGCGTCGCTCATCCCCCGCAAATCTGCAGGCGTGTTCACGGTATCAAGCAGCGGAGTGTCCTTTGGCATGGCTGTGGCCTTTGCTATGAAAAAAGGTGCCGGGTGTAGACCACACGGCACCAGGGTCCTGTTGCCATTCAGGAGGGAACCGGGCTGTGGAGGTGCCCAGAGTTTGGGCCGGCATATGGCCCCAACCTTGTTGCAGGTCTGGGAACATCCTGTTGCCAGACCCGGTTTTCATCACACGATCCGGGCCGCAGGCTGGCTGATTTCCAGCCCGGTGTAGGGCGAAGGCGCTTGCTTGCTTTCCTCGGGCAGCAATAGGCTGACACCCCAGATCACCAAAAGCACCACACCCACAATCGCAACCCCAATACCCGCCAGAAGCGCGCCCCAGATCATCTGTCCCAAAGCCCAGACCCGCAGGCGGACCACCGGGGATTCACCCTCATAAAAATGCTCGTCAGACATGATCCATCCTTTCCAGCGATCCGTCAAAGTTCAGTCAAGCGGCGCATAGCCGTGGTCTTGTGCCCAGACAAACCAGTTATCCACCACGGTTCCGGTCAGCAGAATACCAATGCCGCCGGTGATCGGCACCAACACCGCAAACCACCAGGCCCAACGGTGGATACCTTCCATCGTGGCGTTAAAGCCCATCGTCCAGCGCCAGAACAAAGCCGCACGTTCAGAGGCCGTGCCACGATCGACAATCTGCTCCAACTCGCGGTCGCCCCCCAGTCGTGTGACCGAAAGAATGGTCGCGCCATGCATCGCAAACAGCAGGGCCGAGCCATACAGGAACACAATCGAAAGCGCATGGAACGGATTATAGAACAGGTTGCCGTAGGTCAGGCTAAACAGGTTGGTCCAATCCAGATGCGGGAAAATCCCATAAGGCACCGCTTCCGACCAACTGCCCATCAACACCGGGCGGATCAGCCCCAACACCATCACCAGCCATAAGGCGGCGGCAAAGGCCCAGGACACATGCTTGCCCATACCCAAAGCCTCGGCCCGTAGGTAAGTGCGAATCCACCAGCACCACAGAGCGATCAGAAAGAAGAATCCGGCCACCAGAAACAAGCCGCCCTGCATCATAGGTGGCATCCGCAGACCCCACTCCGGTGCGGGAGGCTCCAAGGCCATCCAAAACAGATCGCGCATGAACACCGCCGGGTTAAAGCCCGCCAGATGCCAGAACCAGAAGCCGATGATCAGAAACCAGATCAGCCCGCAGGCCATGCTGATCACCCCGAAGGTGCCCAGATAAACCGGGCCCAACTGGGCGTTGCCAAACCAGCCCATCAGGGTCGAAAATCCGGCAGTCTTGGTGCGGTTCGAAAGATCGACACCTTCGACCATCCCCATTTCAGGCGCTGCACGCACCTGAACTTGGGTGAAAATGTTCTGATACTCAGCCATTGACGCCTCCTGGAATGTTTGCCCAGAATGGAAGTTGCAGCCACCAATTCCACCAATCCACCCATTGATCGAACCAGATCGTGCCCGAGATCAGGATACAGATCGCGCTCCAGAACCCGGCGTTCAGCGCCAGCAGCAGGCCCAGTCGGTGAATCCCCAAAGTGCCCACCGAATAGCCGATCAGATCGCGAAAGAACGTATCCTCGTGATCGGGCGTCTTCATCACCTGACCGCGGCCCGGGTTCGCCGCCGACAGGACCAACCCGCCATGCAAAGCCAGCGCAAAGCAGTTGGTGAAGAAGAAGCTGACCGCAAGCATATGCACGGGATTGTAGTGAAAGTTGCCATAGGTGTAGCCGGTGTTGCTGACCCAATCGAGGTGGCTGAAGATGCCATAGGGAAACGCATAACCCCAAGCCCCCATCAGAATTGGCCGGATCACCGTCAGCGTGATATAAGCAAAAATCGCTACACCAAACGCAATCGGCACATGCAGGCCAATGCCCAGCTTGCGGCAAATTTCAACCTCACGCAGCGCCCAGCTGATAAATGATCCAGCCGCGCACATCGTGATGATCTGCCACAACCCACCTTGCATCAGCGGCGCAAACGCCAAGCCATTTTCAATCGGCGGCGGATTGATCGAGATCAGCCACGGATTCCAGGTTGGCCCCATCGCCGCGCCATAAAAGATCAGCATGGTGCCGAGGGCCGCGAAGAAGAAGGTCGTGACCCCAAAGAAGCCGACGTAGAACGGTCCAACCCAAAAGTCGAACAGGTTCCCGCCGATCAGCGTGCCACCCGGCACGCGGTATTTTCGTTCGAAGCTGAGCAGTGCCATGCTTCCCTCTCCGCGGTTGGACGGATCAGCCACCTTGCACCCGCAAAGCCCCGCGACCGTCTATTGTTCTTGTAAGTTTGATTTGGTGCGGCCGATTGAAGCCGCCCGCACCAAGTGCAAGCCCCTGTCAAGGAGCCGGTGCAGCAACCACAGGCGCATAGCCATGCTTGGCCGCCGCGATGTCGAACCAGTTGTAGGCCGGGTTCGACAGCAGGACGAGATGGATCATCACTGCCAAAAGGAAGAGGAAAACCCCCTGCGCCACGAAAACGCGACGCGGATCAAAAATCAGCCAGATCTTGTAGAACTTGCTCATGTCTCGATCCCCCCTTAAAACCACGGACGCCAGATGAACACGGCCACATGCGCGATCACGGCGATGGTTGTGAACAACCAAAGCCCGCTCATGTAGACCGAGTGCAGCTCTTGCGCCTGCTGGTCAGTTAAACCTGTGAAAGACAGGTCGGTTCTATCAGCCATAGTACCCTCCGGATATTCGGACTGACGCCGCATTCCCTGCGGCCGGGCCACGGTGGGCGGAATGCCCCTCCGATGTTTCGCCACCCCGTTGCCGAAGGGGCGAATTGCGTGTGCGGATGGTTATCCGCGAAAAATCATAGGTGTGATCGCTTCCGCATCTTTCAGTGCGCGCTGCATCGGCCCCAGCCGGGGAAACTTGGCGTGTCGCACGGTTTGCAGCAGCCAACCCATCACATGCGGCAGCAGCGCCAGGCTGAAGATCAGCGCAAAATAGATGACGAACTCGGTCTTATTCACACGCTTGACCTGATGCAGATCACCGTTTGCGGTGTAATCGCTCATGTTCTCTCTCCCTGAGGTGACGAAAGGGCCACGCCGGGCAGCCCCTCCACGGTTTCACGCACCACACGTTCGGCACCGGAATCCAGCGCAGCCTTTTCGGCTGCATCGCGCAAAGACCGCGCGGCGCTGATCCGGGTCAGGATCGGGTGAGTGTTTACAATGCGGTCCAAAGCCGCCTGCGCATCGACATCCCAAGGGAAATCGCGCCGCAATGTCGTGGGGGTGGCCGCTGCCGAATCCATCTCAGTGCCCAGCGGCAGGATGTGGAACAGCGCGTCAAACAGGCTGTTGCACACCTCTTGCAAGATCCACACCGCGCCCGCATAGCCCATCGCAGGCGTGCCAGTTGCACGGCGGATCGCAGCACCGGGGAACGACGCCGCAATGAAACTGGGTGCAGGCCCAAAGCCGCCCTTCAGTTCCGCCAGATACATCTTCTCGTTGATCGAGCCCATCACCACCAGAGGCCGGTGCTGTTTCAACAGCCCTCGGATCGCCTCGTTGTTGGTCTTTTTTCCCGGCTCGCGCGCTACGGCAAAGGCACAAGGCAGGCCCAGATCAGCCTCAAGATAGTTGCGGATGCCACGCGCATAAGTCTCGGTTGCCACAATCGCAAAAGACGCGGTTGCGAAGAAATCTTGTGTAACAGACCGCCACAAATCCCACACAGGCTTGAGCGTCGAATGCTTTTCCCGCTCGATGAACGGCTCGGGATCAAGCCCCAGCATTTCGCCCAGTTTGCGCAGGAACTTCGTTGTGCTGTCCACGCCAATCGGCGCTTGCAGATAAGGCTTGCCCAGCACTTCCGCCAAACCCCGACCAAACTCGCGATACATCACGATATTGGCGTCAGCGTTGACCAGATTGCGCATCTCGGCCACATGGGCACCAAGCGGCATCACCATGTTGACCTCGGCCCCGATGCCTTCGACCAAGCGGCGAAGTTCGTGCAGATCGCTGGCCATGTTGAACACGCCATACATCGGCCCCAGCAGATTGACGCGGGGCTTTGCGCCCTCGGCCCGCTTGGTCTCCGGCGGCATCCGGCCCTTGGTCATGGCAAATTCGGTGAAAATCCAAGTCATTGCCCGGTCAGCAGTCTGCCACTGATCCTCATCAATCGTGCGCGGCAAAAACCGTTGAATGTTGGTGCCAACAGGCGTCACCCCGCCGCCGATCATCTCGGCAATGGAACCCGTGACCACCACCGCAGGCAAAGCCGGATCAAGCGTTTTCCACGCACGCGCCATCGAGGCCTCGGTGCCAGAGGTCATCTCATCCTCGCCCAAGCCCGTCACCACGATCGGCAACTCATGCGGCGGCAGCGCGTCTGTGTAATGCAGCACCGATGTCACCGGCAGGTTTTCACAGCCCACCGGGCCGTCGATCACCACTTGCAGCCCCTTGACGGCGCAGAACGCATAAACCGCCCCCCAGTAGCCCCCTGCGCGGTCATGATCCTGCACCAGCATCAGATCATCTCCTCGGCTTTGGCAGCGCGGGCGAGTTTGTCCAATTTCTTCTGATGCACGGCGCGGAAATCGGGGCGCAGGTTGGGCGCACCCTCCCAGATGCCAGCGGTATCGCCGTGGCCTACACCTTCGAAGAATGTTTTCATCGTTTCCATCCGGGCGCGTCCGGCGATGGCGGCATTGACCACCTGCCCCAAAGACCCCGCCCCCGCTGGCCCCATCAAAGGCCGCGCGGAAATCAGGTTGGTGAAATAAAGGCTTGGAATCGCCAGCTCTTTCGCTTTCTGCACCAGCGGCGTTGTCCCCACCGCCAGATCAGGCCGGATCGCCATCATCGCGCTGGCATCATCCTCAAGCGAGGCGCGGAATTTCACCCGTGTGCCCTTGGCTTCCAACCATTCCAGATCGGCAGCACTCCAAGGGGTTTTCGGGCAAGCGGTGCCGACATAAGGCACGTTCGCACCGGATTCGATCAGCAGCCTAGCCACCAGCAATTCAGAACCTTCATAACCCGAAAGCGTGATGGTGCCCTTGATCGGATTGGCCGCCAGTGCCGCCTTGATCGCGGGAAGAAACGCGTTCTGTGCCGCAGCAATCCGCGCAGGATCAACGTTATACGCCGCTCCAATCGCCGCCAGCCAAGCCGCCGTGCCGTCATACCCGACCGGGGCGGAGCCTACAATCTTACGCCCAGCCGTCTGGAACTCGCGCACCGCCGCCGTATAGAACGGATGGATCGCAGCCACCACATCGCAGTCAAGTGCTGCATACAACTCCCGCCACTCGCGGCACGGCACCATCGGCCCTGCGGCCAATCCCATTGGGGCCAACATCGCGCCCAGCATCATCGGATCGGCTGGAAACATCTCGCCCAACAGGGCCACTTGCGGGCGATCTGACCGACCCTGCGCAGGGGCCGCCACCGGCCCCGCCTCAATCTCGGCCCGCGCATATTTTAGCATCGCACCAGCCAGAACGTCTTTAGCCTCGGCATGGGTCGGGATGCCAAAGCCGGGCACATCAATGCCGACAATCCGCACGCCATTGATTTCGCTTGGCAAAAGTTTCAGCGGCACACCGCTGGCTGTCGGCACGCACAGGTTGGTCACCACCACCGCATCATAACGGTCCGGGTCAGCCAGTTCATGCACCGCATCGCGGATGTCTTCAAACAGCTTGCCCGTCACCAGGGATTCCGAGTTGAACGGCACATAGCCCACCGACCGCCGCGCACCGTAAAAGTGCGACACAAACGTCAGCCCATACACACAGCAGGCCGACCCCGACAGAATAGTCGCCACCCGCCGCATCCGCAGTCCCACGCGCAAGCTGCCAAACGCCGGGCACATGCTTTGCGGTTTATCATGCGGGCCTTGCGGATAATCCGCCGCGTATTGATCGAGCAGCTCCGAATTGCCCGCAGCGCGCGCCGCCGCTTCCATCGTCGCCGCCCCGGCATGACAGCCCATACCATCGACGGGCGCGCTGACCTGCGGTTGCGGTTCGGGCTGGCCCGCCGCAAGCTGTGTCAGCGGCGCGTCATGGGCGCTGTCATAGCCGATTTCAGTCATTTCGCACCCGTGAGGCGGCGCAATGCGGCTTCCAACTCGGCAAGGCGATCAAGATCAAACATGGTCATACACCACTTCCAGCGATTTCTTCAGAACGGCATTCTTGCCGCGCATGTCCGCATCGGTGGCCGGGGTCAGCACAAACGCGGCCCCGGTGGCTTCAGCCGAGAACAACCCCAGCAAGCCATCCTGATTAAGCGGTGCAGGCCGCACGGGTGGCGCGATGCCCACCGCATCGGCAAGTGCCGCAAACATCGGGCCCCACTGCGACTCATAGCTACCAACAATCTGATAATTCGCGCTTTTCTTGCGCAGATCGTCATCTTGCGGGATCGCCGCCAGCACCGGAATCTTCACCGCCTCCGCAAAGGCCGCAGCCTCGCCAGTGCCATCATCCTTGTTGATCACCAGCCCCGCGATGCCGACATTGCCGCCCATCTTGCGGAAATATTCCACCGCCGAGCAGACGTTATTGGCGACATACAGCGATTGCAGATCGTTCGACGCGACCAGAATAACCTTCTGCGCCATGTCACGGGCAATCGGCAAACCAAAGCCGCCGCAGACCACATCGCCGAGGAAATCGAGCAGCACATAGTCGAAATCCCAGTCATGGAACCCCAGCTTTTCCAGCAGCTCAAAGCCGTGGATAATACCGCGCCCGCCACAACCCCGGCCCACTTCTGGCCCGCCAAGTTCCATCGCGAACACACCGCCACGCTTGAAGCAAACGTCACCGATCTTCACTTCTTCCCCCGCCAGCTTTTTCTTCGACGAGGTTTCAATGATCGTCGGGCAAGCCTTGCCGCCAAACAGCAGGCTGGTGGTGTCAGATTTTGGATCGCAACCGATCAGCAGCACCCGCTTGCCCATCTCGGCCATCATGTGGGAAAGGTTCGCCAAAGTGAACGATTTCCCGATGCCACCTTTGCCATAAATCGCGATGATCTGGGTTTTCTTGGTCGGTGCGCCCTGTGGAATTTCCAACGAAGGTTCCTGATGCGCTTCTTCGCGCAGCCGATTGTCGAAATCGACAAGATTCGGAATATCAAGCGTCATGCGTGGCCCTTCCAGTCGAGTATCATTTTAAGGCAGTTGGGGTCAGTGAAAGCAGTCTCATAGGCCTCAGCTGCCCCTGCGGCGGCACGGGTGTGCGTCACCAGTCCAGCCAAGGAAAGTGCCCCGGATTCAACAAGTTGGCGAGTGGCTACCATGTCATCAGCAGCCCATTCGGCCGCAATGCGGAACCGCGCCTCTTTCATAAAAGCGGGCGGGAAGGCGAAGGAAATAGGCGCGGTATAGAAGCCCGCCAGTACCACCTCACCGCCCTTTTTGATCCGCCCGATCAGGCTGTTCAGCAGATCAGCCGCACCTGAGGCATCATAAATCGCAGCATAATCGCGGCGCGGATCGGTCTCGGGCAGCACAACCTGATAGCCTTCCGCACCCGCGTGGCGAGCCAGATCCGTCTCCCAAACTGTTGGAGGTAGCGCGCCCGCAGCAACCGTCAACCGCGCCAGAAGCCGCCCCAAAACGCCGTGCCCCACGATCAGATCCGGCAAAGCCCGGTCAAACCCGGCCAGCGCATGACGCGCGGTTGCAGCCAAGGCCAGCAAAGCACCCTCGGCCCCCAAGGCACGGTCAATCCGCGTAACCCGCGCACCAGGTGTAACGAGCATCTGCGATGCCGCCCCAAATAGCCCGCGCATAGGACCTGCCTCGGTCGCCTCAAAGCAATTCGCACCGGGGACGAACACATGCTCGCCCACCCGGAAACCCGATTCAGGCCCAGCCTCTACCACCTCGCCCGCAGCCTCGTAGCCCGGCACCAGCGGATAGCCCATGCCCGGAAACGGCGGCATCGTGCCGGACCAAAAAAGTTTTTCAGTTCCCGTGGAAATGCCAGAATACGCGATCTGCACCACGACATCTGCCAGTCCCGGCGGCGTCAGCGACAACTGACCCAATGAGAGGTTTTTCGGCCCTGACAGTATGATTGCATTGGTTTTCACGGTCACTCCCCGGATGGCCAAAGTGAGTCTTTTGACAAGACCAAACCCCGCACCATCCTCTTACTGTCATTCTAGACTTACAGATTAAACTGTCAAACTAAATTGACACCGTCGGTCACTTCTCTTTGAAGTCAGACCCGGATTGCCGTGATGACGGAGGTGATAAATAGTCGAAAGCCCACATGAATACAGATGCTTGCAAAGCCTGCTGCTTGCAAAAGATCTGAAATTTCACTGGCTGATCGGGTGCGCCCGGTTTGCATCGCCAAAGTGTAAACTGCAAAGTACACATCGGTTGCGCGATTGGGCATGGCCCCGCCTGACATGGGTTCCGAGATGATCAACCGCCCACCCACAGGCAAAGCCGCATGCACAGCCCGCAACAACCGCAGCACTGTCGAATTATCGTGATCATAGAGCACCCGCACCAAGCTAATCGCGTCAGCCCCCACGGGCAACGGATCATCCCGAAAGCTGCCGGGGTGCAGCGTCAGCCGATCAGAAAACCCCGAGGCCGCCAAGCGCTGCCGCGCACCCTCCAGCACCATGGGCAGGTCAAAGAGATCAAGCTGCACCTGCGGATAAGCTGTGCCAACCGCCGCCAAAAACGCGCCCGTGCCGCCGCCGACATCCATCAGCCGCGTCACACCCGACAGGTTGATCATCCGCAACGTGTCCTCGGCCACCAGCACCTGACTTTCCGCCATCAGCTCGGAATAGGTCGCCGTCACCTGCGGATCGACCGCCCCCGCTGCGCCAAAAACATAGGGCCAGAATCGCGCAAGCTGGGTATCGCGGCCATCGCGCCAGAAGGTCGCCGGGTCGGCCAGATCGGAATAAAGCGCGCGGTGATGCAGAATCATCGCCTGCAACCCCGGCACGCCAAGCAGCGATGCGCCACGCAAGGCCAGACCAAAACGGCCATCGCGGTGACGCTTCAACAGCCCCAGGCCCGCCCCCGCTTGCAGCAAAATCTGCATCCGCTCAGACGGCACCGCACACAGCCCTGCGATCTGCGGCACCGCAACCGGACCGTCTTGCAGCAGGTGCAACACCCGCAATTCCACCAGTGCCATCAGCACCTGCGCGTTGACGAACCCTGCCACCACGTCAAACAACGCAGCCCCCTCTGCGCGTGCAATCCGCCGCACGCCGGGGATATGTGCGGCCCAAACCTGAAAGCTGCGCGACGCCGCAAGCCGCAAAAGCCAGCCGCGCCGGAAGGGGTGAAGGCGGGGCAAAACCGTCATGCTAGCGCCGCACGTCGGCCCGCTGCAAAACCGGAGCCACCGGGGTCATCCGTTCGGCATAGCGGCGCACCATATCAGCCAGCATCGCCTCGCCCGGACAAGACGGGATCGAGGCTATCGCCCCACCCAGAATATCCTTCAACCGCCGAATTGCCCCCTGCACCCCCAGCGTGATCACCGCATTGGGCCGCCCATGCGCCGCATCCTGGCCCGCAGGTTTGCCCAAGGTTTCGGCATCATACAGCGCATCGCGCAGATCGTCGGCGACCTGAAACGCCTCACCAATCCGTGCGCCCAGTTCTTCCCACGGCTCGGCATCCTGCCCTGCCGCCAGCGCGCCCATCTGAGTGGCGGCGATGAACAAGGCACCGGTTTTGGCGCGGTGATAGGCGGAGAGATTGATCTGCGCCTCACTCTCCCAGCCTTGGCCGGCGCAAATCCCATACGGCATGCCCGTGCGGCGCGACAGCACGCGGATCATCTGCAAGGCACGGTCAGCGTCTTTACCTGCCGCAGAGGCCAGCACGTCAAACGCCAGCACGATCAGACTATCACCCGTCAACACCGCCAATGGTTCGGAAAACGCGCGATGCACGGTGGCCTTGCCGCGCCTTAGATCAGCATCGTCAAAACAGGGCAGATCGTCATGCACAAGGCTGGCGCAATGGATCAGCTCCAACGCCACCGCCGCCGCATCTGAAAGGGCTGGCCGATCATCGCCGCAGGCCAGTGCCACACTCAGCAGAATCGTCGGCCTGATCCGCGCGCCACCCGGTGTCACCGCATAGTGCAACGCCTGTGCCAGTTTCGCCGGGGCATCCCCAGCCATCGCGCCCCGCAATACCTGCGCTGTCGCCGCGTCAAGCCGTTCGTCGATCTTCATATCAAAGCTCCTCAACGGCCGGATGTCCGGCGGGTCTATCAGAAAGTGTCAATATAAAATGACACATATATGTAAATCATACTGGACATTTTCTTTCCGCAAGTCAACAATCAGACATGGCAGCAACACGGCAAAAAATCATCGTGATCGGCGCAGGGATGGGCGGGCTTAGCGCCGCCATTCGCTTGGCTGCGGCTGGGATGCAGGTGACTTTGGTTGAGGCACAAGGCTATCCCGGCGGCAAGATGCGCAGCTTGGCGTCGGGGGCGGGGCCGATTGATGCGGGGCCGACGGTTTTGACCTTGCGGGTGGTGTTTGATGATCTTTTCGCGGTGGCGGGAGAAAATCTGGACGATCACCTGACACTTGTACCGCAACCCTTGCTGGCACGGCACTGGTGGTTGGAGGGCGGGCGGTTGGATTTGTTTGCCGATCCGGGCCAAAGTGGGGCTGCGATTGCGGATTTTGCGGGACCAAAGGCAGAGGCGGAATTTCACCACTTCAATCGTCAATCCGCCCAGCTTTACAAGGCGTTTGAACGGCCAATGCTGCACGCGATGCGGCCTGACCTTGCGGGCATTGCGCTGAACGCGTTGCGGGCGCCTGCGATTTGGCAGGCACTTTTGCCGCAGCGCAGTTTGGCGCGGCATTTGGCGGGAAGTTTCAGTGATCCACGTTTAAGGCAGTTGTTTGGGCGCTATGCCACCTATGTCGGGGGTGCGCCAGATTTGTCGCCTGCGGTGCTGGCGCTGATCTGGCAGGCCGAGGCGCGCGGGGTTTGGGCGGTGCTGGGGGGGATGCATCATCTGGCCCGCGCTTTGGCGGAGTTGGCCATTCGGTTGGGGGTGACGATTCGGTATGGCACCTCGGCCTTGAAAATCTTGCGGCAGGCGGGGCGTGTCACGGAAGTGGTGCTGTCAGATGGGCGCGGCATGAAATGCGATGCGGTGGTGTTCAATGGCGATCCGGCGGCGCTTTTGGCGGGGTTGTTGGGCAACGGGGCGCAGCAGGCTTTGAAACCGATTGCGGCGCATCCGCGTAGTTTGTCGGCTTGGGTCTGGTCGTTTGCTGCCACCCCCGCCCCATTCGATCTGGTGCATCACAACGTGTTTTTCGGCAGCGACCCCGCGCGCGAATTTGGGCCGATCCGCCAAGGTCGGATGCCGGATGAGGCGACGCTGTATATCTGCGCGCAGGATCGTGCGGTGCCGGATTTCACAAATTCAGGGCCGGAGCGGTTTGAGATCATCATGAACGCCCCCGCCAAAACCAGTCTTTCCCCGCATGAGGTTTCCGAATGTCGCAGCAAAACCTTTCCGCAACTGGCCAAGTTCGGTCTGACGTTTTCGCCGCAACCAGCCGACCAGACGCTGATGACACCGCAGGGGTTTGCGGGGCTGTTTCCGGGCTCGCAGGGGGCGCTTTACGGGCGCAGTCCGCAAAGCCTTATGGCGAGTTTTCAGCGTCCCGGCGCGCGGACACGGGTGCAGGGGTTGTATCTGGCGGGGGGCGGGGCGCATCCGGGGGCGGGGGTGCCGATGGCGGCCTTATCCGGCAAGCACGCGGCCGAGGCGATGTTGAGCGACCTGACTTCGGATGCGTCGTGGCCCCGGACGGCTATGCGTGGTGGTATGTCGATGGTGTCTCGGCTGACGGGACGCGCGCAGTCTCGGTGATTGGCTTTATCGGATCGGTGTTCTCGCCTTGGTATGCGTGGTCGGGGCGGCGTGATCCGGCCAATCATTGCTGCATCAATGTGGTGACTTATGGGCCGGGTGGGCGCTTTACGATGACAGACCGGGGGCGGGCTGCTTTGCGGCAAAGTCGCGATGCGTTGCAGATCGGGCCTAGCCGGATGTCGTGGCAGAACGGCACTCTGGTGATTGATGTGAATGAGGTGTCTGGCCTGCCGATCATTTCGCGGGTGCAGGGGCAAATCCGGCTGACGCCCTCGGCTGTGACAGAAGTGGAAGCGATGCTGACCCCGGATGCGCGGCATATCTGGCGACCGTTTGCGCCTTCGGCCCGGATCGAGGTGGATCTGTCGCAGGGGCACGCTTGGACGGGGCATGGCTATTTTGACGCCAACTTTGGCCAGGCGGCCCTAGAGGCGGATTTTCAGCGCTGGACATGGGGGCGGTATCCGCGCGCGCATGGCGGGACGACGTGCTTTTATGACGGCATCAGGGCGGATGGATCGACCTTGGCGTTGGGGCTGGATGTGGCGGCGGATGGGTCGGCTGTGCAGATCATGCCGCCGCCGCTTGCGCCGCTGGCCCGCACCGGATGGCGGATCAAGCGCGATACGCGCTGCGATGCGGAGGCCGTGCCGCGCCAGACCAAGGCGCTGCTGGATGCGCCGTTTTACAGCCGATCAGTGGTGCAAACCCAGATCGAGGGCGAGACGGTGACGGGGGTGCATGAGGCATTGGACCTTGCGCGGTTCCGATCCCCGCTGGTGAAAGCGATGCTGGCGTTTCGGGTGCCAAGGCGGGCGGGGTGGCCGTAGGGGTGCCGGAAATTCCTTCCCAGCGGGGAATGACTTGTGTGTTTTGGGACATTTTGGGTGATTTTCCACAAGATGTAGTGGTCTGCCCGCAACATTTGCCGTTTTGCCCGATTTGGCCCGTGACAAATCGGGTCGCGCCTGCCTGCCATCGGCAGGCGCGTTTCCGCGCCAGCCAGTCAGGCGCGCCCCGATTTACATGCGTTGGGTTATTGCACCACACCCCTTGCTCAACGGCTTTCAGCCTTTTGAGCAACTCACCGGAAAACGCTCCACTGGAGCGTTTTCTTTCGGTTCGGGAGGGGCGGCAGATTGTTCGCTTTAGCCTGCGTTGGGGTTCAGGCGCATGACGCTGAAATTCAACGCGCCTGCAATCGTGACCCACAACAGATAGGGCAACAGCATCGCGCCTGCCCAGAAATCGACGCCAAAGAAACTGTAGGTGGTCGCGGCGACCGACAGCCACAGGCAGACCATCACCACCATGGCGGCGCGCAGGCGGTGCAGGCCGAAGAATACTGGCGTCCATAAGGTGTTGAATGCGATCTGTAGCGCCCAAAATGCCAAGGGCTGGGCGTTGCCCACCACACCTGCCACCCGCATCGCGGCATAGGCGATCAGCAGGTAAAGAACCGTCCAGACCACAGGAAACACCCAGTCGCGCGGGGTCCAGCTTGGTTTTTGCAGGCTGTCATACCATGCGCCGGGGTTGAACATCGCACCCGTCGCGGCGGCGGCTCCGCAGGCGGCCAGAAAGGTCAGAAACAGGGGCCAGTCCATCGGGGTCGCTCCAAAAAAGGTGGTTTGAAGCTAGGTCATATCCCGGCGCGATCCAAGGGTCTGCGAGCGCGATCTTTGGATTCAAGTTGTGAAAGGGCGGAAAAAAGCGCCTCGGATCGGCTGAAGCGGGCTGATTTGCGGGCGGCGGCCTCGACAAGGAAGGCGGTTTCCGGGCGGGCGGGGGCGTGCAACAACGCCGATCCGGGCAGCAGGGTTGAGGCTGCGGTGCGGGTCAGCGACAGGCCCAGCCAGCCGAGTTTTTGCCAGCCATTGGTGCGGGCGCGGGCGGTGATGCTGTCATATCCGTTGCGCGCCACAGCGCCGCCGATACCGGCATAGACATGGCGGGCGGCGTAGATGCCGGGGCGGCAGGTCAGCGGGAGTGCGGAAATCCCGGCCTCGGAATGTTGGTAAAGCGCGCGGGCTTCGGTCAGCAGGCGTTGGGTCAGCGCGCGCAGGGCGGGGGTGGCTTCCGAGTTATGCAGGAAGGCGGCGGGGGTGATGCGGGCTTGATCGAGCCATTCGAGCGGCAAATAGAGCCGCCCTGCCCGCGCGTCTTCGCCAATGTCGCGGGCGATGTTGGTCAGTTGCATGGCAAGTCCCAGATCGCAGGCGCGCGCCAAGGCATCGGCGTCGCGCACCCGCATCAGCACGCACATCATCGCGCCCACCGCACTGGCGACGCGGGCGCAGTAGGATAGCAGGTCGGGCAGGGTTTGGTATTGGCGGCCAAAGGCATCCCAGGCGAGGCCTTCGAGCAGAGCGTCTGGCAGGGCGCGCGGCATCTCGAAATCCTCAACCACGGCGGCGAAGGCACGATCAGCGGGGGCGTTGCGGGGGCGGCCTGCGTAGACCAGATCAAGGCGGTCGCGCAGGGCGAGCACGGCGGGGGCTTTGTCATCGCTGTCATCCACCGCATCATCGGCGAGGCGGCAGAAAGCATAGAGGGCTAGGGCGGGGTCGCGGACATGGGTGGGCAGCAGGCGGGATGCGGCGTGGAACGACAGCGACCCGGTGCGGATCGCCTCGCGGCAATGGGCCATGTCGGCGGGGGCGATCATTCGGCTGCCATGCGGATTGGGGCGGCGCGGGGGGCGTCGGGGACGAGGGTGCCGAGGACTTCGGCGCTGGCGATCACCCCCGGCAGGCCCGCGCCGGGATGGGTGCCTGCGCCGACGAGGTATAGGCCTTTGGCTTCCTCGGATACGTTATGCGGGCGGAACCACGCGGATTGCAGGATGCGCGGTTCGATGGAAAAGCCACTGCCGAAGGGCGACAGGTAGCGGGTTTGAAAGCTGTTGGGGGTGAACACCAGTTGCTCGGACAGATGGTCGCCAAGGCCGGGGAGCAGGCGGTCTTCCAGCATCTTTTGCATTTTCTGGCGGTAGGGTTCGGCCTCGGTTGCCCAATCGGTGTCGCCGATACCCAGATGCGGCACGGGGGAGAGGGCGTAGAAGGTGTCGTCGCCCAACGGGGCAACCGACGGATCGGTGACAGAGGGGCGGTGGACGTAAAGGCTCATGTCGTCGGCGAGTTTGCCGCGGATGAAGATATCGCGGATGTGGTCCTTGTAGCGGGGGCCAACGAGGATGGTGTGGTGGCCCGCCTCGGGCCATTTCAGGCGAGTGCCTTTGGTGCCGAAATACCAGACGAACAGGCCCATCGACCAGCGTTTGCGCGCGAGTTTGCCGGGGGTCCAGCGTTTGCGGGGGTGGTTGCGCAGCAGGCGGTCATAGGTGTGGCCGGCATCGGCGTTTGAGACCACGATATCGGCGGCGATCACCGCGCCATCGGTCAGGCGGACGCCGGTGGCGCGGCCATTTTCCAGCAGAATTTCATCGACTTCGGCGTTCAGGCGCAGGGTGCCGCCTTGCGCCGTGATCACTCCGGCCATCGCCAAGGCTATCGCCGCGACCCCCCCCATCGCGTAATGGACGCCGAATTCCTTCTCAAGATGGCTGACGAGGATATACATTGAGGTGACGTGAAACGGATCGCCGCCGATGAACAGCGGGTGGAATGACAGCGCGAACCGCAGGCGTTCGTCTTTGACGCGGGATGCGGCATGGGCGTAAACCGATTTGTCAGCGCGCAGCATCGCAAAGGTGGGCAGCACTTTCAGCAAGTCGGCAAAGCGGTGCATCGAGCGGCGGCCAAGGTTTTCAAAGCCGAACCAATAGCGCTTTTCGCTGTCTTTCAGGAATTTGTCATAGCCGGGAAGGTCGCCGGGCGACAGCCGCGCCACCTCGGCCCGCATCGCATCGGTGGATTGGCGGGCGGTGAAGGTGGAGCCATCCTGCCATTGGATCTGATAAAACGCCTCAAGTGCCTTCAGATCAACGTCGCGGTCAAAGTCGCGCCCGCAAGCCGCCCAAAGATCGCGCAGGCCCTGCGGCACGGTCACGATTGTCGGGCCAAGATCAAAGCGGTGGCCGCCTTGGGCAATCGAGGAGCCGCGCCCGCCGGGCATATCCAGCCGGTCAATCACCGTGACGCGGTAGCCTTTTGCCCCCAGCCGCATCGCCGCAGCAAGGCCACCAAGGCCTGCGCCTATTACGATGGCATCGGCCCCAGAGGTTTGGGGAGTGGCTGTGCGGGGGGTTTTGGAATCTGTCAGCATAAAGTCACGATATACTGTCTAGTGTAATTTACAATACTTGCATTTTCATTGTGTAATCCCGCCATTTCGCTTTGCAGCCGCCGCAAAAACTGTCAGACTATTCTGACACATGCCCCGCCTGTCCCCGTGAGGTCTGCCATAAATACCGTGAGTCTTTCCTTGTTTCGCTTTACCTCGCTGCCCGCCCGGCTTTGGGTTATCGGGCAAATGGGGGCGGCGCGGCTGTCGTTCATGCGGATGCCAGAGGTGGGGTTTTGGAAGCTGTGCGGATCGGGCACGGGCGAAGGTTTCACGCCTAGGCCGAATACCGCCGTGTGGGCAATTCTTGCCACTTGGCCCGATGTGGCGACGGCGCGGCGGGTGATTGACGCGGCCCCGGTGTTCCGGCGCTGGCGCCGCCATTCCGCTGAAAACTGGACGATTTTGCTGGAGCCGACCTCGGCGCGCGGGCAGTGGTCGGGGCGCGCGCCGTTCACTGCGACGGATGCGCCGAACGCCGGCCTGAACTCTGGGCCGATTGTGGCGCTGACGCGGGCGACGATGCGGGTCTCGACGTTTTTGCGGTTCTGGCGGCGGGTGCCGGATATCTCAGCCGCCATCGGGCAAGACCCGAATGTGATCTTCAAGATCGGCATCGGCGAGGTGCCGTTGCTGCATCAGATCACGTTTTCGATCTGGCCGGATGCGGCGAGCATGGCGCATTTCGCGCGCGGGGATGGGCCGCATGGTCGTGCCATTCAGGCGGTGCGGGCGGAGGGCTGGTTTTCCGAAGAACTTTACGCCCAGTTCCGCATATTGGATGATTGGGGCACATGGGGCGGCCAAAGCCCGCTTGCGATGAAGGACGCCGCATGAGCCAGCCTTTTCCGTTTTCCGCCATCGTCGGCCAAGCTGCGATGAAGCAAGCGATGGTGCTGACCGCGATTGATCCAGGGATAGGCGGCGTCTTGGTGTTTGGCGACCGTGGCACGGGTAAATCGACGGCGGTGCGGGCTTTGGCTGCGCTGTTGCCGGAAATCATCGCAGTGGAGGGCTGCCCGGTGAACTCGGCCCGTGTTCAGGACGTGCCGGAATGGGCGGGGGTGACATCGGGCAAGATGATCAAACGCCCGACCCCGATGATTGACCTGCCGCTGGGGGCGACCGAAGATCGCGTTGTGGGCGCGCTGGATATCGAGCGGGCACTGACGCGCGGTGAAAAGGCGTTCGAGCCGGGGCTGCTGGCGCGGGCCAACCGGGGGTATTTGTATATAGACGAGGTCAACCTGCTGGAGGATCACATCGTCGATCTGCTGCTGGATGTGGCGCAATCGGGTGAGAATGTGGTGGAGCGCGAGGGGCTGTCTATTCGCCATGCCGCGCGGTTTGTGCTGGTGGGGTCGGGCAACCCGGAAGAAGGCGAGTTGCGGCCTCAGTTGCTGGATCGGTTCGGGTTATCGGTTGAGGTGGCATCCCCGCGTGATATTGAAACGCGCGTTGAGGTGATGCGCAGGCGGGATGCCTATGAGAATGACAATGCCGCGTTCATGAAGAAATGGCGGGAGAAGGATAGCGGCTTGCGCAAGGCGATTTTGGCGGCGCGGGCGGCTTTGCCGGGGCTGAAAACGCCGGGGGTGGTGCTGCATGACTGCGCGGCTTTGTGCATCGCTTTGGGGTCAGACGGGTTGCGCGGCGAGTTGACGCTGCTGCGGGCGGCGCGGGCGCAGGCGGCGTTTGAGGGGGCCGGGGTGGTGACGCGCGTGCATTTGCGCACGGTGGCGGCGAGTGCCTTGGGGCATCGGTTGCGGCGCGATCCGCTGGATGAGGCCGGATCGGGCGCGCGGGTTGCCCGCACCATCGCTGAAGTTTTGCCGTGAGCGAGCCGCTGTCGCCATGGGGCCGGGTTGAGGCTGCGCTGGCGGTGCTGGCGGTTGATCCGGCGGGGGTGAAGGGGCTTTGGTTGAGGGCGCGGAGTAGCCCGGTGCGCGATGTGGTGATGCAGGCGCTGCCGGTGGCGCAGCGGATACATCCGGGGATCGACGATGTGGCTTTGTTTGGTGGCGTCGATCTGGCGGCGACGTTAAGCGCGGGGCAGGTGCGGCGGAGTTTGGGGATTTTGTCAGGGACAGCACCTGTGGTTCTGACGATGGCGGAACGCTGCCCCCCTGCCCTCGCGGCGCGGTTGGCGCGGTGGTTGGATGATCGTGGCCCGTGTCTGGTGGCGCTGGATGAGGGGGCGCAGGCGGAGGAGGTTTTGGCCCCGGCGCTGGCGGATCGGCTGGGGTTATTCCTCGATCTGGGGGAGTTGGGGTATTCGGATATCGGCGCGCTGGTGCTGCCAGTGGAGCGGATCGCGGCGGCGCGGGGGCGGTTGGCGGGGGTGGTTTTGCCTGCGGGGGCGCTGGAAAGTCTGACGGTGGTGGCAAGCGCGATGGGCATCGCCAGCCTGCGCGCGCCGTTGTTGGCCATTGCGGTGGCGCGGGCACTGGCGGCTTGGCGGGGCGAGGCTGTGGCTTCGGACGATACCCTGCGTCATGCGGCGGAGTTGACGTTGGCGCATCGGGGGGATTTGCCTGAAGTGGCGGAGGAGCAGGAGAGTGCGCCGCCGCAGCCGGAACCGGGGGAGGCAGAGGCGCAGCAAAACCCGCAAAGCGACCGTATCCCGGATGAGATTTTGCTGGAAGCGGTGCGCGCGGCCCTGCCCGCTGATCTGCTGGCGCGGCTGGCGGCGGGCAAGGCTGCGCGGGCGGCGAAGGGCAGCGGCGGCACTGGGGCCGCGCGCAAGGGCAACCATCGCGGGCGGCCATTGCCGCCGCGTCCGGGGGTGCCGGGGTCTGGCAAGCGGATTGATCTGGTGGCGACATTGCGCGCGGCGGCGCCTTGGCAACCCCTGCGACGGCGCACGCCTGATGCGGTGCGGCTGGAAATCCGGACCTCGGATTTGCGGTTGAAGCGGTATCAGGAAACCTCGGACCGGGTGTTGATCTTTGCGGTGGATGCGTCGGGATCGTCTGCCTTGTCGCGACTGGCCGAAGCGAAGGGGGCGATTGAATTGCTGCTCGCACAAGCCTACGCCCGGCGCGATCACGTCGCGCTGATCGCGTTTCGGGGGGTGGGGGCGGAGTTGTTACTGCCGCCGACCCGGTCGCTGGTGCAGGCCAAGCGGCGGCTGTCGGGATTGCCGGGGGGCGGTGGCACGCCCTTGGCGGCGGGGTTGCGGATGGCGTTTGATCTGGGGCTGCAAACCCGCGCGCGGGGGATGACGCCGACGATTGCGCTGCTGACCGATGGGCGCGGCAATGTAGCACTCGATGGCAGCACCAACCGGGTGGAGGCCGAGACGGATGCGCTGCGCCTGTCGCGGCTGATCTGTGCAGCGGCGATTCCGGCACTGGTTTTGGATATCGCCAACCGCCCGCAAGCGGCGTTGCAGCGGATGGCGGCGACCCTTGGGGCGGCCTATGTGCCGCTGCCGCGCGCTGATGCGCACCGGATGTCGGGCGTGCTGCAAGCAGCTTTGGGGGCGTAGATGCTGGCCCCGGTGATCCCCGCAGATTGGCCGTTTCGCAGCGCCTCGCAGCATGTCCGCTGTAAGGGCCATCTGTGGCATGTGCAGGAGATTGGCAGCGGTCCGGTGGTTTTGCTGCTGCATGGCGCGGGGGGGGCGACGCATAGCTTTCGCCATTTGATCCCGCTTTTAAGCACGGATTACCGGGTGATCGCGCTGGATTTACCCGGTCAGGGCTTTACCTCGCTCGGCAATCGCGCGCGGTGCAATCTGGATGCGATGGCGGAGGATGTGGCCGCGCTGATCGCGCAGCAGGGCTGGCATCCGGTTGCGATTATTGGACATTCTGCGGGGGCTGCGGTTGCTTTGAGATTGGCCGAGATCAGCCCCCCGCAAGCCGTGATCGGCATCAACGCCGCCTTGGGCGGGTTTGAGGGCGTGGCGGGGTGGTTGTTTCCGGCGCTGGCGAACCTGCTTGCGCGCCTGCCCTTGGTGCCGCAGCTGTTCAGCAAACTGGCGGGGACGACGCGTCAGGTGCATCAGCTTTTGGCCTCGACAGGCTCGCGGATTGATGCGGCGGGCGAGGCGCAATATTTGCATCTTTTGCGCCAGCCGGGGCATGTGGCGGCGACTTTGGCGATGATGGCACAGTGGCAGTTGGATGGCTTGCTGAACCGCCTGCCGCAACAGGTGGTGCCGTGTTTGCTGATCACCGCCAGCGCCGACCGGGCAGTGCCGCCTGTGGTGTCGCAGCGGGCGGCGGCGGTGATGTCAAACGCGGAATGGATCGACCTGCCGCGTTTTGGGCACCTGGTGCATGAGGAAGCGCCGGAGCAGGTGGCGGCGCTGATCCGTGATTTCTTAGAGGCCCGCGCAAAGGCGGACCCGCTATGCGCTTAGGCGAAAAATCCCGGCCCGGCGCGGCCCAGCAATTCATCGGCGAGTGTCTGACCCAACGCGGTCGCCTGCGCGATGCCGCCCCGGATTTCCCCGGTGATCACCTTACTGCCATCGGGGCGCAAAATCTCACCGCGCAGCCAAAGCTCATCGCCTTCCAGCACCGCAAGCCCCGCGATGGGCGTTTCGCACGAGCCATCCAGCCGCGCCAGAAACCCGCGTTCGGCGGCGAGTTGCTGGCCTGTGGGCGTGTGGTGAATGGCGGCCAGCATGGCTTCGGCGCGTGGGTCGTTCTGACGACGCTCGACGCCAATGGCACCTTGGGCGACGGCGGGCAGCATCTCTGTCACCTCAACCGGGCGGGCGACTTCGGCCATGCCAAGCCGGTTCAGCCCGGCCATCGCAAGGAAGGTTGCCGCCGCCACACCGTCATGCAGCTTTTTCATCCGGGTTTGCACGTTGCCGCGAAACTCGACCAGTTGCAGATCAGGGCGGCGGTGCGCCAGTTGCGCGCGACGGCGCAGGCTGGAGGAGCCGACCACAGCACCTTGCGGCAAATCCAGCAGACCGCCGCCGTTCAGCGTCACAAAGCCATCGCGAACATCCTGACGCGGCAGGTAGCAATCCAGCCACAGCCCATCCGGCTGCAAGGTGGGCATGTCTTTCATCGCATGGACGGCAATATCAATGCCGCCGTCCAGCAGGGCATCTTCAATCTCTCGGGTAAACAGGCCCTTGCCGCCGATGTCTTTCAACGCGCGGTCTTGAATTTGATCGCCGGTGACTTTGATCACCACCACCTCGAACGCCTCAACGGGCAGGGTATAGGCGGCCATCAGGCAGCGCCGCACCTCATGCGCCTGCCACAGGGCGAGCGGAGAGCCTCGGGTGCCGATTTTGAACGGTTGGGCGGGGGTGGGAAGTGGATGTGTCATGTCTGAAGCAATAACGGTGTCACTCTGCGCTGACAACATCCGCGAACGATCTTGCAGCTTTTTATCGCAACTGGAGTGTCTATGACCAAACTGATCCTGCGCGCCCTTGCGGGCGAAACCCTGGCGACCCCGCCGATCTGGATGATGCGGCAGGCCGGGCGCTATCTGCCGGAATATCGCGCGACGCGGGCGCAGGCCGGGGATTTTCTGTCACTGTGCTATAACCCGGAACTGGCGGCAGAGGTGACGTTGCAGCCGATCCGGCGCTATGGCTTTGATGCCGCTATTCTTTTCGCCGACATTCTTTTGCTGCCGCAGGCGTTGGGGGCGGAGTTATGGTTTGAAACCGGCGAGGGGCCGAGGTTGTCTACGATCACCACGATGGCAGGGGTTTTGGCGTTGAAGCCGCGAGAGGCGATCCATGATACCCTCGCGCCGATCTACGAAACCGTACGGATTCTGGCGCGCGAACTGCCGCGCGAGACGACACTGATCGGCTTTGCGGGCGCGCCATGGACGGTCGCGACCTACATGATCGCGGGGCGCGGCAGCAAGGATCAGGGTGCTGCGCATGCGTTGAAATCGGCGGATCGCGCGGCGTTTTCGGCGCTGATTGAGGTGATTACTGAGGCAACGGTTGAATATCTGTCAGCGCAGGTGCAGGCGGGGGCCGAGGTGGTGAAGTTGTTTGACAGCTGGGCTGGCAGCTTGAAAGGTCAGGATTTTCAAGATTTTGCGATGAAGCCTGCCGCCCGGATCATCTCTGCGTTGAAGGCCAAGCACCCCGGCCTTCCGGTGATCGCCTTTCCGCGAGAGGCTGGGGCGGGGTATATCGGGTTTGCGCAGGCGACCGGGGCGGATTGCGTGGCGATTGATAACTCGGTCAGCCCGGAATGGGCGGCACAGCATGTGCAACCGGGTGGCTGCGTGCAGGGGAATTTGGCACCGGGGCATATGGTGACGGGCGGGCAGGCGCTTGTCGATGCGACGCGGCGGGTGGTGGGTGCTTTCCGCGGCGGGCCGCATATCTTCAACCTTGGCCACGGGATTACGCCGGATGCGGACCCGGAGAATGTGGCGCTGATGGTGGAAACGGTCAGGGCGGGATGAGCGCGCAGCCCCCTACCCTGCGGGTTTTCATGCTGGGGGCCACTGGCACCATCGGGCGCGCAACAGTCGCGGCGCTGCTCGGGCGCGGGCATGAGGTGGTGTGTTTTGTGCGCCCCGGCGCGAGCCCCCTGCCCCGTGGTGCCAGCTTTCGCTTTGGCGAGGTGACAGACCCTGCATCGCTGGCGCGGGATGGCTTTCGCGGTGAGAGGTTTGACGCCATCGTCACATGTCTAGCGTCGCGCACGGGGGCGCCGAAGGATGCTTGGACGATTGACCACAAGGCGCATGTTGATGCTTTGGCGGCGGGTCAAACCGCTGGCGTCCGTCAGATCGTGCTGTTGTCGGCGATTTGCGTGCAACGGCCAAAGCTGGCGTTTCAGCATGCAAAGCTGGCCTTTGAACAGGCGCTTATCGACTCGGGCGTAAGCTATTCCATCGTGCGCCCGACCGCCTATTTCAAATCACTGTCCGGGCAGTTGAACCGCTTGAAGGCAGGCAAGCCGTTTTTGCTGTTTGGCGATGGGGCGCTTACGGCGTGCAAGCCGATCAGCGCTGCCGATCTTGGCAATTATCTGGCGGATTGCCTTGACCAGCCTCAGTTGCAAAACCGTATTCTGCCGATTGGTGGCCCCGGCCCGGCGATCACGCCACGCCAGCAGGGCGAGGCGTTGTTCCGGCTTTTGGATATGCCGCCAAAGTTTCGGCAGGTGCCCGTGGGTTTTCTGGACGGCATTATCGCTGTGCTGGACGGTTTGGGCCGCATTGCGCCACGGCTGAAAGACAAGACGGAACTGGCGCGGATCGGGCGCTATTATGCCACCGAATCAATGTTGGTTTTTAACGCGGCAACCGGGCGATATGACGCGGATGCAACGCCTGCCACCGGGTCAGAGACGCTGTTTGAACATTATGCCCAGTTGGTGCGCGGCGCGGCCATTGATGATCGTGGCGCACATGCGGTTTTCTGATCGCCCCAAACAGACGCGGTTAGATCAACCGTCCCGTGGGCAGGTCCAGCAACCGCTCCATATGGCCGAGCGCACCTTGAAAATCATGCGCTGCGGCGTCGGCACCTGTCAGACCAACCAGCGGCAGATTGGTCGCAGCGATCTGGCCGCAGACCAGGATGCGCGCAGTGGGATTGCTGATGCGCAGCGCGACGATCAACCGGGTCAGCGCGGGCAAGGATCGCTTGCCGCTGGCAGACAGGCCGATCAAGCCGGGCTGACGTTGTTCCAGCGTTTCAACCAAGGCGTCATGTGTAAGGCCGACAAACAGGTCAATATCCCAGCCGCGTTCGCGGGCAAGGTCGCTGGCAATGGTGATGCCCAAGGTGTGATTCTCACCCGGAACCGAGGCAAAGGTGGCGGCGCGTTGCATGTCGGGCACACCGATCGGGCGCTCCATCCGCAGGATGCGCAGAATGGCATAGATCCGGCCCGCAGCCACCGTCACGCGGTAAAAGCTGACCTCATCGTTATCCCACCATTCGCCCAGACGCCGCGCGGCAACGGTCAGATACAGCAGGCACAGGGTTTCATAGCTGGAGCCTTTGGTCTGCACATTTTCGATAAAGGCGGCCGCCGCGCGCGGATCATCCGACAGCAAAGCATTGCACAGCATATCTATTTCATCGAGGCACGGCACCACATCAGGCTGCACTTCAAAGCGCAGATTGTTCGCGACCCGCGTCACAACCTCGGCGGCAAGTGTGCTGAGCGTGGCTTCCGGCAAGGACCGGTGCACGGCGTCAATTTCTGAAAATGCTGTCTCAAGCATTTGCCTGTCAAACGTAGCAGAGCGTGACATGTTGACCTCCTCCAAAGCCATCAACGTCAATGGCCCGCCGAGAGAACAAGATGTCTCCGTATGCCTTTGCGTACCTGACTATATGAAATTTGAAGATTGTGGCAAGTCTGGTTTCTTGAAAAAACGCACTATGTATAATGCCCGAATGTGACTTTGGCTTTCGCGGCTCTGACGATCCACCCGGCCCGCTTGCGCGCGCGCAGCTTGATGCGGCCCTGTACCCAGATGGTGCGAACGAAGTAGCCTTTCCTTGGCCAGCATGCTGACGCGATAGGCGCTAAGCCCACCACAACGCTTAAGTGCTTTGATGGTTCCGATTGAATTTGTTGATAAATTTTGGAACCACCCTGCGGCGGTGACGTTTTCCAGACAGCGCAGACTGCGTCAAACCAAAGCATCTACAGGAGATGATGATGAAAAATCTTATGCTTTCCACCGCAGTGTTCGTGGGCCTTGCCGGGGCCGCCTTTGCGCAGGATTCCGCAAGTGCGTTCCGCGCCGCAGCTGACCCTGCGGACGTGCGGGCGTCCGACTTTATCGGAATGCGCATCTACGCATCCGAAACGGCGATTGATGCGACTGAATACATGGGCACCCAAAAAGGTTGGGACGACATTGGTGAAGTCAACGACGTTTTGCTATCGCGTGACGGCAAGGTTGACGCCGTTCTGGTTGATATCGGTGGGTTCCTTGGCATCGGCGAACGTCAGGTTGCTGTTGGCATGGAAGCGATCAAATTTGTCAGCGACAGCGCGACGGCTGACAAGCCGGATGACTTTTTCCTTGTGATGTCGGCAAAGCGTGCCGATCTCGAGGCAGCTCCGGCCTACACGATGAGCCCCGATGCTGCGACGGACGCGACTGCACCTGCCGCGACCGAAGCAGCGCCTGCAACCGAAGCGGCGCCCGCAACAGATGCGATGGCCGCAACCGAAGCAGCGCCCGCAACAGATGCGATGGCCGCAGGCTCTGCGCGTCAGCCGATGGTACGCGATGGCTATGTGGCCGCAGAT